>CATZDQ010000052.1 GCA_958417695.1 uncultured Clostridiaceae bacterium
GTACCGTACCGAATTTCTTCATCGGTATGGATGCCAGAGCACCCTCTTTTACACTGTCCGCTAACTTTTCTGTCATTGCGGTATCAATAAAGCCCGGCGCAACAGCATTCACGCGGACACCTCTTGTTGCCAGCTCCTTTGCGGCAGACTTTGTTAACGCAATCACACCGCCCTTGCTGGCAGCATAATTGGCCTGTCCCATATTTCCGCACAGACCGACAACACTCGCCATATTGACGATGGCGCCGGATTTCTGCTTCATCATGATTCTTGCGACGTGACGGATACAGTTGTATGTCCCCTTCAGATTGGTACGGATCACATCGTCGAAATCCGCATCGCTCATACGCAGCAACAGATTATCCCTTGTAATTCCGGCATTGTTCACGACAACATCCAGATGTCCGTATTCCTTCACAATGCTTTCCAGCATCGCTTTTACAGCCTCCCCGTCTGATATATCACACTGTATCATTTTATGGTTTCCGGACGGATCGCATTGTGCCAGAACAGCACGCGCTCCCTCTTCGCTGTGTGCATAATTGATAATGACATCGTATTCCTTTGACAGGGTGATTGCGATGGCTTCCCCGATTCCGCGGGATGCCCCGCTGATAAATGCAGTTTTTCTTTCCATAGCTCTATCCTTTCATGTAGTCAAGGGTTTCCGCAAGACTCGCACAATCCTCGACATGCAATATTTTGACATCCATTCCCTTTGCGCATTTTTTTACAAAGCCGCTGACTGCCTTACCAGGGCCTACCTCGATAAAGGTATCCACACCATCCGCCAGCATTTGCTTGATCGTATCCTCCAGCAACAAATGAGTATTTTCATAAAAGTAGTGACTATGTTCATAACATGGATTATATAGGGGGATATAAGATGGAAGTAAAAGAATTAGAAGCATTAGAAAAAATCAAAAAAGAAGTAGAAGAAATTAAACAAAGGAATAAAAGGGTAGAATTAGATAAGGCATGGGAAACAAGTATGACTAGAAAAATTAGTATTTGTATTTTAACTTATTTAGTAGTCATTTTGTTTTCCATCTTTATTAATAGAACAGGTAATGTATTTATTAATTCAGCAGTACCGGTTATTGGCTTTTTTCTATCTACACAATCTTTAGAATTTATTAAAAGAAGATGGATACTCAAACAGGAAAGAGAGGTAAAATAAATGAAAATAACGAAATTTCCACAATCTTGTTTGTGGATAGAAACAAAAGGAAAGAAAATTTTAGTAGACCCAGGAAACCTAAAATATGAGGAGGCCTATTTTGAAACTTGGAAACAAGCCGATGTCATTTTAATTACCCATAGACATAAAGACCACTGTTATAAAGAGGTTTTGGAGAAGTTAAGTGGAAATATTCCAATGATGAGCACAAAAGAAGTACAAGAGGCATATCCTAGTTTAAAAATAACAATAGTAAAAGAAACAGATGAGATAGCTTTAACAGAAGATATCCAATTGTCAGTAGTTCATGCAGAACATGGATTTTTACCACCTATGAAAAAGAATGGAGGTAAAATAGAGGAAAATGTGGGGTATATTATCGATGATGGGGAAAATCGCTTATATGTAACGAGTGATACCATTTGTTTCGAAAATGAGTATACTTGTGATATCATAGCTCTACCAGTATCCGATTATGGTGTGGTAATGGGACCTTTTGAAGCAGGCTTGTTTGCAAAAGAAGCACAAGCTAAATTAGCTATTCCGTTACATGCAGATAATATAAGTTACCCAGTAGATTTTGAATTTGTTAAAAAAATATGGGAAGAACAAGAAGTAGAGTATGAGATATTAGAAAATGGAGAAACAATAGAAATCGAATAAAGGGAGAGCTAGATGGAAAAGAAAACGTTATTTATTTTTGATGGGTTAGTTATAAATGACAAAAATGAAATCTTAGTGGATTGCAGAAAAGGACAATATGTAGATGAAAAAAATCCGGTTTGGGAATTACCGGGTGGTAGAATAGAATTTGGAGAAGCACCAGAAGAGGCTGTTGTAAGAGAAGTATTTGAAGAAACTGGTTACCAAGTAGAAATTATAAAAATGATACCAAAGGTATATAGTCATATTTTCCACTATCCAAATTGTGAGCAACATACATTAGTATATACCTATCTTTGTAGATTGAAGACATTAGAAAGAGTAGTAACACAAGATGAAGAAGTGGCTTGTATAAGATGGATTAAACCAGAAGAAGTTTGTCAGTTTCATTGGCTACCAGGAACGGTAGAATTTATAGAAGAAGGAATTGCTTTATTATGAAAGTGTTATCTTTATTAGAACCATGGGCTAGTTTAATTTACACGGGTATTAAACAAGTAGAGACTAGAAGTTGGAAAACAGCCTATAGAGGAGAATTGTATATTCATGCTAGTTTAAAACCAGTCAGTAAGAAAGACGAAAAAATACAAAGCCTTATCCACGATTTTATTCCTAGTAGAGAATTTACCTATGGAGCCATTATTGCCAAATGTCAATTAGTGGATTGTATATATATGGATGAAGCTTATGTACAAGACATGTGTAAAAATCATAAGGTAGAAGAACGTTGTGGACAATATGCTGTGGGGCGATATGCATGGATATTAGATAAAATAGAACCCATTCAGATTTCTATACCAGCTAAAGGACATTTAGGTATATGGAATTATGAAGTAAAAGAAAAAGAGGGAAAACATGAAATTAACCAATGAAATGAAATCTGCTTTAAAAGTAATATGGGATTATACTGGATTAGACATGGAACCTGAAAAATGTGATTTAATATTAGGCTGTGGCTGTGCAAATTTAGAGATTCCTGTTACTTGTAGTAAGCTGTGGAAAGCAGGATATGCCAATCAAATTCTATTTACAGGTGGTTTAGGAAAAATAACAAAAGATACATTTTCTAAACCAGAAGCGGAGATATTTTGTGATATAGCAATAAAACAAGGAGTTCCTAGAAATCATATTTTCTTAGAAACAAAATCAACTAATACAGGAGATAATTTTCGTTTTTCTTTAAAAGTCATAGAAGAAGAAAAACTAACGGCTAGTCGTATTTTGATTGTGCATAGTCGATTATCGCAAAGAAGGACATTTTCAGCAGCTAAGAAGGTATTGATAGATAGAGAACTAATGATTACTTCACCAGAGTTAACCTTTGAAGAATGGATACAACGATTAGAAACTATGGAAGAAGTACGTGCTAAAGAAATAATAAGTGTGTTAGTGGGTGATATTCAAAGAATGGTTATTTTTCCACAGTTTGGATGGCAAGTAAAACAAGAAATGCCAGAAGAAGTCATACAAGTTTATCAGTATTTAAAACAATTAGGTTATACAAAATATATATTTTTTCAAGAAGAAATCAATCAATTAGTAGAACAATATGGATTAGAAAATCCAAATGAGAAGATACTGTATTGGTATTAAAGGAGAAGAGTAGATGCAAGTAATTGATAAAATTGCTTATATTTATATACAAAACCAAAAGATATTAAGTAGTCTTTCAAAAGGGAAAGATACCTATTACATTCCTGGTGGAAAAAGAGAAAAGAGCGAAACAGATGAGCAAACATTAATACGTGAAGTCAAAGAAGAATTAAGTGTAGACATACAAAAAGAGACTATCCAATATTATGGTACATTTGAGGCACAGGCACATGGAAAAGCAGAAGGCATCATTGTAAAAATGACTTGTTATACAGCAGACTACGCCGGTATCTTGAAACCAAATTCTGAAATACAAGAATTAAGGTGGTTAACTTCAAAAGATATGGATAAAATTTCACCAGTAGATAAACTGATTTTCCAAGATTTAATAAAAAAAGGGTATTTAGAATAAGGAGTAATCTATGAAATTAGTAATTAAAAATATGAAGAAGAATTTTGAGAAAAAAGAAGTGCTAAAAGATATAAACTTTACTTTTGAACAAGGGAAAATCTATGGATTATTAGGACGAAATGGTGCTGGCAAAACGACTTTTTTTAATTGTGTTAATGAAGATATACCATTTGATCAAGGGGAAGTGTATATAGAAGAAAATCATCATTCTAGGAAATTAACACCAGATGACATTGGATATGTATTATCCACACCTACTGTTCCAGAATTTTTAACAGGAAGAGAGTTTTTAAAATTCTTTTTAGAGATTCACGAAAACAACATAAAAAATGTGCAGTCGATAGATACTTATTTTGACTTTATGAAAATAGAGAAAGAAGATAGGGATAAACTGTTGAAAGATTATTCTCATGGTATGAAAAATAAGATGCAAATGCTAGTAAATATTATCGCAAGTCCAGCGGTATTACTATTAGATGAACCATTAACTTCTTTTGATGTAGTGGTAGCAGAAGAAATGAAGCAAATGTTAAGGAATATAAAAAAAGACCATATCTTAATCTTTTCAACCCATATTATGGAATTGGCTCTAGATTTATGTGATGAGATTGTAATTCTAAATCAGGGGATATTGGAAAAAATAGATAAACAAGATTTAGATAATACAGAATTAAAGCAGAAGATTATAGAAGCTTTAAAGGAGGATGCCAATGTTTAAATCCTTTATAGTATCTTTTCGTTTAAAAAATACCTATCGTGTAAATAGTATCTTATATTCTATTAAGCAATTACCGATTTTGAAAAAAATATTACCCAATACAATTTATCAAAACAAAGGTTTAAAAATCTTAGGAAATAGTATAAGTGCTTTGATAGAAGTAGGTAGTGTTTTCATAGGAAAGTTTTTATACTTGCTATGCATGGTGGTTGCCGCTATGGAAATGCTAAAGGTGAAAGATGCCAATGTGTTTTTACATATCTTTTTTTGGCTAACTATAATTGGTGGTCTGATAAATACCTATATGTTTAATCCGAGTAGAGATAAATATTATGCTATGATTTTGATGCGTATGGATGCTAAAAAATATGCACTATCTAATTATATGTATATGTTATTAAAAGTACTAATTGGTTTTCTACCTTTTACGATTATACTAGGTGGATTATACCAAATACCTATCTGGTTAGGTTGTTTATTGCCTGTTTTCGTAGTAGCTGTGAAAATGATAGCAACGATGTTTACGTTAATGGATTACCAAAAATCAAAGAATGTAAAAAATGAAAATGCACTAACAAAAGGAATATGGGGCATCATTGTATTTTTATTACTACTGGCTTATGGATTACCTTATCTAGGAATAGCCATTAGTATGAATTTATTTATTATTTTATTATGCGTTAGTATTCTAGGAGGGCTGGGTAGTTTTTATTTTATTTGCCATTTTCCAAATTATACGAAAATTTATAAGAAATTATTAATGGTGGACAGTTTGTTTATGCTACAAGGACAAAATAAAGCAGATATTTTACAAAGCACAACTTTAAAACAAATACAAATGGATACAGCAGATACAAGTCATAAAAAAGGATTTGCTTATTTTCATGAATTATTTGTAAAAAGGCACAAAAAAATATTAACGAAATCAGCCAAAAAGACAGCATTAATTTCACTAGGTATAATGCTAGCGGTTATAGCAGGTGTTTGTTATAATGAAGAATTGAAAGTAAGAGTAAATCAAGTATTATTAGTATATTTACCGTATTTTGTTTTTGTTATGTATATGATTAATAGAGGTACGGTTGTTACACAAGCCATGTTTATGAATTGTGACCATAGTATGTTAACTTATCGTTTTTTCAAAAAGCCGCAAACCATTCTTAGTTTATTTAAAAAGAGATTAAAGACTTTGATTGGTATTAATTTAATCCCTGCGATAGTGATAGCTATAGGTTTACCTTGTATTTTGTGGATAACTGGTGGTACGGATAATCCTTTCAACTATATTGTGTTATGTATTTCTATTATAGCAATGAGTATTTTCTTTTCTGTTCATTATTTGGTATTATATTATTTACTACAACCCTATAATGTAGCAATCGAAATGAAAAGTAGTACTTATACCTTGGCACAATCGCTTACTTATATGGTATGCTATATGATGCTAAAAATACAAATACCAATAGTTTCTTTTGGAATGGCTATGGTATTGTTTAGTATTTTCTATTGCATGATAGCCTTAGTCTTAGTTTATAAATTAGCACCAAAGACGTTTAAGTTAAGAGTATAGAAAGAAGGTAGAAAGATGAAAGTAATGATGGCTACTAAAAATGCAGGAAAAATAGAGGGTGCTAGAAGGGCTTTAGCACATTATTATACAGATTTTACAATAGAAGGGATTGCTGTTTGCTCAGATGTTCCAGACCAACCAGTAAATAGTCAAATTTACCAAGGAGCTAAAAATAGAATTTGCAATTTAAAAAAATATAGCATAGAAAATCAGATAGAAGCGGATTTATATTTGGCAGTAGAATCGGGTATAACGAATCAATTAGGAGATTGGATGATTCTAAATATGGCCGTTTTAGAAACGAAAGATGGTTTTGAAAGCTATGGTAATAGTGCACGGTTTTCCTGTGCCACATAAATACATAGATTCTATTATACAGGTTAATTTAAATACCATTATGAATGAAATTTTTGGAGAGGATGCGCAAAGGCATAATCATAAAGGTGGGATAGAATTATTAACAGAAGGTGTCATAACTAGAATAGACCAGGTAGAGCAAGCTTTTGTTATGGCACTTACAAAATATAGAAATGAAACATGGAGATAGAAAAATATTTTAATTTGAAGAGCAAGAATAAAGTTATTGACTTAAAAAAAAGTAATAATATAAAATAAAAGATAGAGAGTTAGAAAAATTGAAAAACATAAGAAAAAGAAAGGGAGAGAAAGTATGAAAGAAAAAGCAAAACAGAAAGGTGTTACTTTAATTGCATTGGTTATTACAATTATTATATTAATTATTTTAGCAGGTGTAGCTATCAATGCTTTAATTGGAGAAAATGGACTCATTACACAAGCAAAACAAGCTAAATCGGAGACATTAAATGCACAAGTAGATAGTGATGCAAAATTAAAAGACTTAGCTGAAGAAATTGATAAGCAAGTAGAAGGAAATGGTGGAAAGAATACTACCGTAGAAGAAATAAAAAATAATGGAACTTTTGCAATAGGAAATATGGAAGTAAAAGATAATAAAGGAAATAAAGTTGTCATACCGGACGGATTTAAAATAGCTGAGGATTCAGGCATCAATGTATCAGAAGGAATTGTCATAGAAGATAATGATTTAAGTATTGATGGAAATGGAAATTCAAGAGGGAATCAATTTGTTTGGGTACCAGTTAGTAATTTAAATCAAGATGGGAATAATCCAATTATAAAAGCAGACGGAACAGAAATAGAAATTACATTAGGAAGATATACATTTGAAACAGATGGGACAGAATCATTAGTTCAAAATGCAGAAAAATATTTAGATGAAACACTGATACCGTCACATTATAAAGAATTAACAATAGCAAGAATATCAAATAATTCTAGTGGATTAGATGCAACAAATACGACAGCCAAAAACTTGAAAGGCTTTATAGATAGTGTCAGATTAAATGGAGGTTATTATATAGCAAGGTATGAAGCTAGTTATCGAGATGGTAAAAAACCATATTCAAAAGTCAGTGTAACAGCAACAACTTCTTCAACACAAACAGATGGAAAGCTATGGAACAATATTACACAATTAAAAGCAGCAGAAGCAGCAAAAGCTATGTATAGTAATTCTCATTTTGAAGCAGATTTAATGAATAGTTATGCATGGGATACAGCTATAAGTTATATACAGAAATGTTCGGGTGATACAGATTATAGTAGGAAGAATTCTGTAAATACATCTATTGCTAACACAGGAAAAACTGGAGATGAAGTGTGCAAAATTCATGATATGGCTTCTAATTTATATGAGTGGACAACAGAATATTCAACAAATAAAGATACCTCTAAGGCAGATCCTTGTGTTAATAGAGGTGGTTATTATTTCAATTCTACTTTTTATACTAGCATTCGTGGCTATCATAGTGTAACAGGTAGCTATAGCTATAGCTCTTTTCGTCCAATATTGTATATGTAATAATATATGATAAAAAAGATAAAATTGAATGAACATATATTTTTGTTATGACACTTACAAAATATAGAAATGCAGTATGGAGAAGAAAGAAACAGTCTAAGTTTAGCTTAGACTGTTTTTGGACAGAAAGGAGGCCATCCTTTAGAGGGGATGGCCATAAACAATAGAAGGTTTACTTCTTTGAACTATGAGGAAAAGGAAAATAATTGCCTCCCGAATCCTCACCAGTAGCGATAACCTGATTTGCTTTCCGGATGAGCTGTTGGGCTGTACTGATAGTACAACCATCATACAGAAGCAGACCATTTTCAAAAATAATGACAGCACCGTTATGTTCCATGCCTAACTTGCTGTTGACTATACTGTCAGCGGTAGTAGGATTTACATGTGTCATTTCTTTTTAAGCTCCTTTCTGCATCAAGGTTTTTAGTTAAAAAGAGTATATCACAATGCGACATAAAATGACAAGATATTTATGAAAATAAAAAAATATAAAACAATTGACAACATAAAATAAAAATGATAGAATACAAACACAAGTTTGTAATGAAATATATCAGAAAATTAATAAAATCAAAATTTAAAAATTAAAATTGAAAGAAAAGGTGATTGTATGAATAGAGAAGAAGCATTTGTGTTATTAAAAAAATATAATCAGGAGCCATTTCATATAGAACATGGTATTACGGTAGAAAATGTGATGCGTTATTTTGCAAAAATGCTAGGTTATGAGGAGGAGTTTTGGGGAATGGTAGGCCTTTTACATGATGTAGATTTCGAGAAATATCCAGAACAGCATTGCATAAAAGCACAGGAAATTTTAAAAGAGGCGGGTGCTTCAGAAGAAATGATTCATGCGATATGTAGTCATGGATATGGATTAGTAGTAGATATTCAGCCAGAACACGAAATGGAAAAAGTATTATTTGCTGTAGATGAATTAACAGGTTTAATTGGAGCTGCTGCAAAAATGAGACCTTCTAAGAGTACAAAAGATATGGAAGTTTCTAGTTTAAAAAAGAAATTTAAAGATAAGAAGTTTGCAGCGGGGTGTTCGAGAGAAGTTATAAAGCAAGGTGCAGATATGTTGGGATGGGAGCTAGAGACATTACTAGATAAGACATTAACCGCTATGAAAGAGTCAGAAGACAACATCCGTAAAGAGATGGAACATGATAAACAAGCTTAAAAAGGAGTGCTACCTATGGTATATTATCAGATACAAGATACAAAGATAGGACCAATGATGATACAAGAATTAGAAGAAAAGATAATTTCTATAAAATGTTACAAGGAGCCGTTGGTATTATCCGAAAATCTTATGAAAAAGGAAACGCCACTTTTACATTTGGTATTTGAACAAATACAGGCGTACTTAGAAGGAAGAAGAAAGAAATTTACTATTCCCATACAGACACATGGAACCGATTTTCAAGAACGTGTTTGGGAAGCACTTAGACAAATTCCCTATGGAGAAACAAGAACGTATGGAGAAATTGCAAAACAAGTAGGCAATCCCAAAGCGGCAAGAGCAGTAGGAGCAGCCAATCATGTAAATCCTCTTATTATTGTAACACCATGCCATCGTGTGATTGGGAGCAATCATCAATTAGTAGGCTATGCAGAAGGGATAGATATAAAAGAAAAATTATTGAAAATGGAAAAAGAAAATCGATAAGAAGGAGTTTTTCATATGGATAATAAAGAAAAACCTGTTAGAAAAGCAGTTAGATGTTTTTTGATAGAAGATGAGAAAGTAGTGGTTACAAAATACAAAAAGCCAAATCCAAAAGCGGGTTATTATGAAATACCAGGAGGGCACATCGAAGACGGCGACACTCCAGAGC
>CATZDQ010000053.1 GCA_958417695.1 uncultured Clostridiaceae bacterium
ATTACTACAAAAGAAATTACGGATACTAAAATAATTGCCAATAAAATCACTACTATTCTTATTCTCTTCTTTGCTTTCACGATTTGTTTCCTCCTACTTTTTTATAAACTTTCTTTTCCTATAATAATTTTGTTCCATTAATTTTTAATTCAAACCATATATTCAGATACTTAGCCGCATACTTACTCATCATCGTTCTATCCATAAAAATTTCAAAATAATCTAGCACAGGACAAATTTTTGTATCAATTGTTAAATCCAAAGTTGCCATTCTTTTTTCTTTATCTATCATAAAATCTGCATTAGTAACTGCATAATTTACTTTATCATGTTTATCAAAAGTAGACATATTTGTATTAACCACTCTATCCCTATGCACATCTGACTTATCTGCTAAAATCAGAGCAGCTGAAATATCACTAACAGCTGTTCCTGTCTGCTCATCATGATTACCAATCGCCATCATAATCTCTGTTCTTTTCTGAACATCCATCCCCATATCCTTTAAAATCTCATAAGCCAAAATGGCACCAGAATGTGCATGGTCTACACGATTCACACTATTCCCAATATCATGCATATAACCAGCAATCTTAGATAGTTCAATCCTTTCTTCTGGATAACCAAGTACCTCTAAAATTCTGCCAGCACGATGAGAAACAATACTAATATGTCTAACAGAATGCTCTGTATATCCCAGCGCATTCATCTGTTTTTGAGCACTCATTACTAATTCTTGTATTTCTAAATTACTCTTAATATCTTCTAAAGTTATCATTTGCATCCTCCACCGCCTCATTTTATCCTAAAACACAAAAAAATTCAACCATTTTATGGGAAAATGATTGAATTTTATCAAATGTTCATTAAGTGTCCATCAGGACCAGGTACATATGGACAGTTTTGTCCATGGGGACACATCTGATTTTTACCTTCCACTGAGATTAACACCTATGATTCCGCCTACCATTCCGGCTATAATAGCTGCTGCCATCATGATTATGGCATTCAAATTCATACTAAATCCGGTTCCTGTTAAACTAGATAATACATATATGGTTATTATATAAATAAGTCCTACTGCAGCTCCATTAATTAGTCCATATTTTTTTATCTTTAGTGTGCTTATAGAGCTTCCAATTAGTAAGCTAATAGCGGTAATAACAATGACTACTGGTTGGATGGTGTTTTCTTGGATAGATGTATAGGTTAATATCATGGCGAAAACAAATAGCAAGGCTAATGTTAAAATAATGGCTACTATACTTCCTTTTACAACACGCATGATATTTTGTGTTAATTCATTTTTATCTATATTTTCCATAGGCTCCCTCTTTTCTTTTTTGTAAATTTTATGCATTTTTTTCTTTTTTAGAACTAAAAAGAAGACTTAAAAAAGTTTTAAGTCTTCTTACATTTTATTTTTTCATTTTATCTTTTTATTTTATTATTTACTTTAGTTTAAAATGTTAGTATCCATAGATTGGTTTGTCATTGTATTGGTAATTGTATTGACTGTTGTGTTGTTAGTAGTTGTATTCGTATTAGTATCTGTATTATCTTCTTCGTTTAGTTTGTCTATATTTACATAGGTATGAATATAATCTAATACATCTAATGAATTTCCATTGTTTACCATAGTATAAGTATCCTTATTATCTACAGTTACAGAATATACGGTTTCTAGAGCAAATGGTACTAATTCTTTTCCTAGAGAGTTGACAATACCATATAAAGTTACTTTTTTATTATCACCCAAATTAAATTCTTTTGCTACAACAATGCCTTCTACATCTGGAATGATTAATAAATTATTGGTTGTTTTATCTTTACTAGTTCCTGCTATAGAGCCAAATTCCTTATATTCAATTGGTAAAATAATGTTTCCTTTTTTATCATATAGTCCCCATTTTCCATCTCTTTTTACAGGAATAGCGTTGTCAAATAGTAAATATTGATTTTTTATTTCATTGCTTGGATATAAAGTAGCATCTATACCAATTTTCTCATATTCTGGATAAATTAAAATCTTACCATTTTTCTCAATAACCCCTTGTTTTCCATTACTGGTTGCTAAATATAAATTTAGGTTTTTATCAATTTGTTTTAGACTATCGTATTGTGGTTTTACTTTTGTACTACCATCTGCTGTTACAATGCCTACCGTTTTTTCTGTTGTTGTTACAATGAATTCTTGATTACTTTCAATAAATTCCATGTCTGCATATTTGGTACCTACAATTTCTTCTCCATCTGTGGAATATATGCCATATTTTATTCCTGTTGTTGATGAAGAGGTATCTGTATTAAGTCTGTCTTGTACTACAACTAGTCCATAACGTAATGCTTTTTGATTATTAAAATTCGTTAATGCAGATGTATTCATCGCTTGTGTATAATGGTTTACTAGATATGGTAATGTATATACAGTCATTTGATTTTTTTGTTTATCATATCCCATTGTTACATTACAAGCAATTCCTAGACCTTCCATGGTTGTGTATAATTTATTATTTATTTTTTTGACTGGCATATCTAAAGTAAAATATTCATAATCTGTACTATCTGGTACATTTTTATAGACTTTATCTGAGTCTTTTTCAAAAGTACAAACTTCATCTATACTTTCTACATAGCATTGGTTTGTTTTTTCAGTATACTGTTTATAACCACCATTATAATATTTGTATCCTACAAGTGCTGCAATATCTTTAATAGATATATACACATTATCGTCTTCAAATACAAACAAATCTTGTGTTATATTTTTACTAGCCACACTTTTTCCATCTATAAAAAATTTAAATGCTTGTGCTCTTAACACATATATTGTAACGCCTAGTCCAATACTAATGAGTAATAATATTACAATCAAAATAATTATTAATTTCATTAATTTTTTATTTTTCTGTTCTTTTTCCGTTAGGTTTGTTCCGATAATTTCCATAAATCCACCTCTTATTTTCTTTCGTTACTTTTATCTTTCTTCATGATAATATTTTTTATAAAATGTTTTTACAAAATCACCTAAATGATCCTGCTCTATTTCTATTCTAACGCTTTCCATTAATTTCGTCAAGAACCTTAGGTTATGAATGGACAATAATCGAACACCTAATATCTCATTTGCTTTAATTAAATGACGTATATAGGCTCTTGAATAATTTTGACAAGTATAACAATCACATTCTTTATCTAGTGGCCCCCAATCTCTTTCATAAGTAGCGTTTCTGACTACTACTTTTCCTGAAGATGTCATCGCTGTTCCATTTCTAGCAATTCTCGTTGGTAAAACACAATCACACATATCGATTCCTGCCATAGCCGCTTCTAATAAATAATCGGGTGTTCCTACTCCCATTAGATAACGTGGCTTATCTTTTGGCATTAGTGGTGCTGTATATTGTAGGATATCCAAAAATTCTTCTTTTGGCTCCCCTACACTAATACCACCAATAGCATAGCCTGGAAAATCTAAGGCGATTAAATCTTCGGCACTTCTTTGTCTTAAATCTTTATAAAAACCACCTTGTATAATACCAAATAATCCCTGTTCTTCTATATTTTTATGTGCTTCTTTACAGCGAACTGCCCATCTAGTCGTTCTTTCCATAGAATTTTTAGTATATTCATAAGTAGCAGGATATCCTACACATTCATCAAAAGACATAATAATATCTGCACCTAGGGCTTCTTCTATTTCCATAACCTTTTCTGGCGAAAAGAAATGCTTGCTACCATCTAAATGAGATTTAAATTCTACGCCTTCTTCTGTAATCGTTCTTAAATCACTTAAACTAAATACTTGGAAACCACCACAGTCTGTTAAAATAGGTCTATCCCATTTCATAAATTGGTGTAAGCCACCCGCTTCTTTTACAATTTCATGGCCTGGTCTTAGATACAAGTGATATGTGTTAGATAATATAATTTGTGCTTTTACTTCCTCTTTTAATTCCTCTGGTGTCATGGATTTTACAGTAGCTTGCGTACCCACTGGCATAAAAATAGGGGTTTGAATATCTCCATGAGGAGTATGTATCACTCCTCTTCTTGCACCTGTTTGTTTACATTCATGTAATAATTCGTATGTAATGGCTGATTTCATATTAACTCCTTTTTATCTTTCCTTTTCTTCTCTTTGTACTTGCCTATCTTCTAGTTCTAACATTTGTTTTACATATAATCTTTGTGGATTATCTAATGTTTTTAATGTCTCTACTGCTTTTCCCTCTGGCAAGAAATATAATCTCTCAAACTCAGTCTCTCCATTCGTTTGCTTTAAATATGCCTTATACTCTTCAAAATGTTCTTCTATCTGGTCAGCTGTCAAATTAGATTTTGCTTTTAAAATTACACTATAGGAATGTCTCTCTCCCTCTGGCATTTCTAAATAAGAAAAACCATAACTTTCTATTTGGTTTTTATCTTGTAAATCCAAATTCATTTCCTCTTTTAACTCTCTTTGAGCTGTTTTTACCATATCAAAGGTATCTGCTACTCTATCTTTTTCATCAATTCCTCCACCAGCAACTTGTAAGCATCTAGGATATGATGTCGTTTCATCTAATTCTCCTAAAATCAGAAAATTATCTTTCGTTTTAACTAAGGCCCCACTACATAAATTATGACAAGCATACTCATCTTCTATTCCATGTCTTTCATCATATAAATAATGGGCATAATCTGTTTTTTCTACGGTTAATTCTATTTCCATAAGTCTCTCTTCCATCTTAGTCACATTCCAAACAATACCATTAAATAAATGTGGATTCTTCTGTAATTGCTCTTGCCAAAAGATATCTATTTTCTCTCTTAATTCTACTGGTAGATTCATTTTTTCATCTATACGCTTAACTATAATTGGTTTTCTAGTCGATTTTACCATTTCTTACCTTCCTTTTTTGCCAAACGGTTGTCAAAAGGGACGTTCCTTTCTGACAATCTCATTCTTTTATCCATTTTCTAATTGTTTCTCTACTTATATTAATTATTTCTTCTATTTTTCGATATGAAATTCTTTCTTTTTCATGCAATTCTTTACATATCTGTTTTAACATAAGTCGATTATTTTTTAATTCTTGCAAAGTTATATGTTTTTGATTCAAATATCTTTGTATTATATTTTTAGCAATTATCTTTTTATCTTTTTGTACATCTAAGAATTCTTCTTGCACATGGTCATCTTTATGCATTTTTTTATATTCTTGTAAATTTGCAAACAATGAAATATCATTACTTGTATAATCTTTTAACTTTTCAGTCCATTGTTGGTAACTGGAAAATATATATTCATCTGCACTTTCACATATCTTAGCCTTTAGTGGATTATTATGAATATATATTATAGCATTCTTTAAGTGCTTTACATTCTGAATTACTTGTACCTGGTAGCGATTTCTATAAACATAGCCAACTCGTTGTTTCTTTTTATTATAGTAAATTGCATAACTTGTATTCACACATTGCATATATTTTGACAATTCTGAAATTTCCTTTATTTGGACTAGTATATGTACATGATTATCCATAATACAATATGCCACTATCTTTATACACATTTTGTTAGCATATTTTATCATCAGTTTCTTATAGACTTCTTTTTCCTCATTTGCGTTAAAAATAAATTCTCTATCTATTCCCTGTACCATAACATGAAAAAATTGTCTTTTTTCATATGATTTTCTAGATGTCCTTGGCATATTACTCCTTCTTTCATAGTAAATTGCCCCTATTTCATCCTCATTTTATTCATTGCCAAAAAGGAACGTCCCTTTTGGCAACCTCTTGGCACAATTAATAGATAAACATAGCATCGCCAAAGCTAAAGAATCGATATTTTTCTTCTACTGCATGTTGATATGCCTTCATTATGTATTCTTTTCCTGCAAGTGCAGATACTAATATAATTAAGGTAGATTCTGGTAAATGAAAATTTGTAATTAAAGCATCTATGCATTTAAAGGTATAACCTGGATAAATGAAAATACTAGTATCTCCTTCTATTTCTTTTACTATTCCTTTTTCATCTGCTACAGATTCTAGCACTCTGCAAGATGTAGTTCCTACTGCAATGACTCTTTTTCCATTTTGCTTAGCTCGGTTGATTTTTTCTGCATCTTCTGCTTTAATGTAATAATGCTCACTGTGCATATCATGCTCTTCTATATTTTCTACTTTTACTGGTCTAAAGGTACCAATTCCTACATGTAATGTAACATTGGCTATTTCTACGCCCTTTTGTTTAATTTTTTCTAATAGTTCTTCTGTAAAGTGTAAGCCTGCTGTTGGTGCTGCAGCTGAACCTTCATATTTAGCATATACGGTTTGATAACGATTTTTATCTTGCAACGTTTCTTTAATATATGGTGGTAATGGCATTAAACCTATTTGGTCTAAAATTTCGTTAAAAATACCTTCATATGTAAATTGTACCTTTCTACTGCCACCTTCCATTTTATCTAGAATCTCTGCTTTTAAAAGTCCATTACCAAAATCCACTTTAGCACCTGGTAATAATTTTTTACCTGGATTTACCATAACTTCCCATATATCCTTTTCTATACGATTTAGTAATAGAAATTCTACATGTGCTCCGGTTTGTTCTTTAATTCCATATAATCTTGCTGGAATTACCTTGGTATTATTTCTAACTAAGCAATCTCCTGGTTCTAAATAATCTATAATATCTTTAAAAACTTTATCTTCTATGGTTTGCTTTGTTCGATTTAATAACATTAATCTAGAAGCATCCCTGTTTTCAATTGGTACTTGTGCAATTAATTCTTTTGGTAATTCATAATTAAAATCTGATACTTTCATTTTGATTCCTTCCTTTATTAGCTCATTTCTGTTTTTCCCTGAAACATAAGTATAACTCGTTTTATCATAATTTGTATTTCTTCTATTAAATTTTGTGGTTCTTTAAAGTAGTCTAAGTTATGTGCTATTTCAAAGTCCACTGGTTGTACCGGTTTTTTTCTATAAATTTCTTTTGGCAAACCTACTTTTCCACTATTCGCTTTGATGTTTTGGTTCATATAATCTTGATACCAAACTCTTAAACCGATTAACTTTTGTGAAGAATATCCATATTTTTCATTATCATGTAATTGAGGAATTGTATAATTATATTCTTGTGCATTTCTTTCCAAAGTATGTAGGAATTCATGTACAAACACCTCTTCTGGAAAGTTATTGACGCGATAATCGTATTTGTACACATAACTTGTATCATCATCTGGAAGTCGAATATTCGAATATCCAATATTTCTATAAGCCATGGAACCGAAGACCAATCCAGTCGGTTGTAATTTCTTGGGATTGTTTGTTAATATCCCCTGTTCGAAGAGCTACAAAAATATGGTCATATTTTCCTTCTTCTACATAAGGTTTTAATACCTCTTCAATATCACTTGGTGAAACATAATAGCCATTTTCCGTATCATAAGACATAGAGGTAATTGGTGTGTTAACTTCTACCATATCATATTGTACTTTCATTTTACCCTTTGATAAATCTTGCATAGAAGTCTGAAATCTTCTCATACACTGCTTCATATCGTCTGTATCTGTTACGGTTAATCGCAAATCAATCTTTTTATCTGTACCATTAATGTTTAAAGTAACATCTGTATGATTCATTAGCAAACATAGAAAATTCCATTCATTCGTCGTATCTTCTATACCAGATTCTATTGTAAAATCAGAGAACCATGCTGTTCCCTTCACATTATCTGCATAACTTCCTAAACGAAACTGAATAGCTACTTCTGAACGTTCTTTTGCATTAAAAAAGAACTCTACCTTTGTCCAATCTGTAGTTCCCACTATATTATTAGACTTCTCTGTAGTCCCTGCAATACTGATATTAGCACCAGTATCTGTATTTTCATTTTTAGCTTGTACCTCTTTTGTTTTTATCATACAAGTTACTTTATAAGGTGTATTGGGTATTACCCTTATATTTTTATAAAAAGTTGCATCATTATAATCTGCATTTTCAATTTTATAGCTATTCATCTGTGAATACTTTACTTGATTATCTCTTGTAAAATGAGAAATGCCACTTTGAAATTCCGCTTTCGTATATTCATTAAAATTATACTTTTCATAAATGGTATAGCCAATCACTAAAGCCACAATTATGATTAGCGAAGAAATCAATCTACTAACCCATTTTTTCTTTTTCTTTTGTTCTTCCATTTGCATAACTTCCTTTTCATTTTCTTGACTTCTATTATACTTTCTTTTAAGCAGAAAAGCAATACCTTGGCTTGTTTGTTCCTATTTATATCTTATTACAAAATGCCTGTGCTTTCTTTTTTCAAGGAAAATATAAAAGTTGCCAAAAAGAATTCTCTTCTCTTTGACAACTTTTATTTATTGGATAACTTCTACATCTAATTGTAAGCCTTCACCATTAATGGTTGTATTGGTATAACTATCTCTTTGCATATTATAAGTGATATCCTCTGCTAATGTATCTGTTTTAATATCTGCTTCGTACTTTCTAATAATTTCTTCTAATGCCTCATTTCCAGCTACATATAAATGAATTCTATCTAATACTTCAAATCCGCTATCTTTTCTCATATTTTGTACTTTTGATAAAATTTCTCTAACATAGCCTTCTTCTCTTAGTTCTTCTGTAATATGGGTATCTAAGATAACACCTATCTCGGCTTCTCCTGCAAAAGCATATCCTTCTTTTCCCTGCATTGTTACTAATAGATTCTGGCTATTTAGTACAATTTGTGTATCCTCAATAGTAATTATCTCTTCTCCACCATTTTGTACTTTTGTAGCTAGTTTCATTTGGTCACGTTTTGCAATTTCTGCCTTGATATTCGGAATTAATTTTCCATATGTTTTACCAAGCACTGGTAAATTTGGTTTTATTTCAAAATTTACATATTGAGACATATCTGCACCAAGAACTACTTTTTTAATATTTAGTTCTTCTTTAACAATATCCCCATAATAGGTAGGAAGTTCCGATACAGAAATTAACATTTCTGAAAGTGGCTGTCTATTTTTAATATTTGCTGCATTTCTAGCACTTCTTCCTAATTTTACAATTGTATAAGCTAAATCCATTTCTTCTTCTAAAGCTTTATCAATTGCCTTTTTGTCTACTTCTGGCCAGTCACATAAATGTATACTCTCTGGTGCTTTTTCATCTAATCCCACAACTAGATTTTGGTAAATTTCCTCTGTCATAAATGGTACAAAAGGTGCTGCTACTTTACACAAAGTTACTAGCACATGATATAGTGTTGCAAACGCTGCTTTTTTATCCTCTGTCAATTCATGCGCCCAAAATCTAGCTCTATTTCTACGTACATACCAGTTAGATAATTCATCTGTAAAACTTTCTATTTGTAAAGCACTACCAATGATATCATAATTTTCAAGCTTTTCATCTACTTCTTTTACTAATGTATTTAATTTAGAAATAATCCATTTATCCATAACATTTTCTGAAGTTATTTTTCCAAATGTAAGTGGATTAATTTGGTCTATTTCTGCATATAACACATAGAAAGAATATACATTCCATAAAGTACTTAAAAATTTTCTTTGGGATTCTTCTACATCTTTAATAGAAAATCTAGTTGGAAGCCATGGTGCACTTGCTGTATAGAAATGCCATCTAGTTGCATCTGCACCTACAGAGTTTAATACCTCAAATGGATCTACAACGTTTCCTAAGTGTTTGGACATTTTTAGTCCTTTACTATCTAACACATGTCCTAGCACAATACAATTTTCAAAAGCTGGCTTATCAAAAATGCAAGT
>CATZDQ010000054.1 GCA_958417695.1 uncultured Clostridiaceae bacterium
CATGGCGGTTCTCCTGCGTGTCGGCATGAGTGCCTGCACCATTTCTGAAATTGTGAGACTCATCGATGACCACATGATCGTAGTTACCCCAGTTCAATCGATCAAGGTCGAGGCCATTGGAAAAGCCGCCAGAACGGGAAAGGTCGGTATGGAAGAGAACATCATAATTCAGTCGGTCTGATGCAATCGGATTATTTACATAGTTATCCTTGTAGGTATTCCAGTTTTCCGATAGCTTCTTCGGGCAGAGGACAAGGACAGTTTTATTCCTGTTCTCGTAATATTTGATAACCGCCAGCGCAGTGAAGGTCTTGCCAAGACCGACGCTGTCAGCAAGAATGCAACCGTTGTATCTCTCCAGCTTGTTGATGATCGCAAGTACCGCGTCCCTCTGGAAGTCATATAGCATGCTCCAAATTTTGCTTTGCTTAAAACCAGTCGCCTCATTCGGCAGAACGTCCTCTGAAATATCATCAAGGAATTCACTGAAAACATTGTAAAGCGTCATGAAATAAATGAATTCCGGCGAGTTCTCATTGTAGGCCGTACTGATATTTGAAATGATGACATCGGTCACGTCCTGCATCTTATCTTTGTCATTCCAAAGCGACTCAAAAAGCTGCATGTACTGAGTAGAGAACGGAGCCTCCATACGGTTGACCATGTTGTAGCTATTATTGCCACGCTCGCAGCCGATATCAACAGTCGTGAAACCGTTCATCGGCATATATGCTACTTCTTCCGCAGGAGCATTGACGGTCATAAAGCCGCCCATGTTCTCACCGGTAACGTTAGACTTAAAGGTCGCCTTGCGCTTTATCCAATCTGCGCATTCCTTGGCAATGGCCTTCTGCGTCATCTCGTTACGCAGCTTTATTTCAAATTCTGTACCATACAGGCTTCTCTCACGACTGAGGCGAGGAATGTAAAATTCCCGCTTTTGCTTCTCGGCCTTCTCCTTAATAAATGTCGGAGACGTGAAAATAAAACGGAACTCGTCCACCTGCTCCAGTTGCTCTTTTAGCTCTCTATATGCATACATGGAAAAGCACGCAGCTGCAATAGAAACCTTGCTGCCGCGTTTCATTGTCTGTTTTAAATCGTCCCGGACTATATCCGTAACATTATCAAATATTTTCATAAGCTCGTCCGTCCTTTGCCTGCTTTTTACTCTGCTTCCTCCATCATGTGCCTGAAGAGCTGTCCTTGATTCATCACTTCAAACATAGAATACGCTTCTATATTGGTCCCAGTCAATGCTCTCATCTATGAAGTGAAGACCGTCGTTAAAGGCATCCGATCTGTTTATGTAAGAGAGCGCAATAATCCAAGCACCTTCGTTCTGAACTGTCCAAGGCAGCCGTAGTCCAGTATACCTATTGTGAGGTAGGCGTGGAGCGATCACTCCAGTAAAAATGATAACGATTGTATCAAGAACTGAAGCAAACAGTGCTTCCTGATGATCGGCCAAATGGATCTTATCGGTTCTGATGAGGATTCCAAATATCGCCAAAATGACAACCAGCACTATGTCAAATACTATGACTATTTTCATGCTGCGCGTGTTACCGGTGCTATTAACCCCCACCGACAGCAAGGACATATTTCTATACAAAATGATCAGTACTGCAACAAGCAGAATTGCTGAAAGAACAATTGCTGCTATTTCATTTTTGACAGCTCCCATGATTGCTATCGCTATCACCGTCAGCCAAATCTTCCTGACTCATTTTATGAGCCCTACGATATTTTTTAATATTATCTGATAGCATGATGACCACCTCCTGCTACCAGCTTATTCGCAGCAGCTCCTATAAACAAGCAACGGAAGTTAACATTCCCACAATACAGGCGTTTTGTCCATTTCTATTGCCCTTTCTGACATCTATCTCGCCGCTTCAACTACCCTAACATCTATCTCGGCAACTCAACTCTGTGACATCTAATCCGGCAACTCAACATTCACACCTTTTATCGAAGTCATCCTTGGAGCTACCCTTGGATAAGTTACCGCAGAGCGATTATCCACTCGACACTCTTGAATCTGCCGGAAGCCGAAAAGTGCCCTATTTCAAGGGCTTTTGAGCCTCTTATGTGTCTTTCCTTGACAACAACGCCACCGTCTCGACATTATCTTTATTGTCCAAACCAAAGTCAATCTCATTATCTATAAGCGGAAGCTTGAAAACAACCGATTTTATCCAAGTGTCCTTTTCTGTTTTTTCGTCATAAATTTGAATTTCTTCTATCATTTCGTTAAGTAATCTCTTCTTGTCGATATCTGAAAGAACTGTATAAAGGCTATTAAAATTTACAAGAATCTTATAAATATTATCCGAGGTTATTTTTTCTTCAAGAATTGCCTCTTTCCTTTTTCTGCTATCATTTAACTGCATTTCTGCATATTCTAACTGGTCATATATAGCATCAAGTCTAAGATTTAAATCGGTGTATTTTCTATCATAATGTTTATCTTCAAAATTTAAAGAATCTATTTGATTAATTAGTGATGCTTTTGTACCTGTTAATTGCCTAATCTTCGCTAAGTGCTTATTAATAACTTCATCAATTTCTTTTGTGTCTATTTGAATATTGATTTTTTCTTCAATTTTTTTGGCAAAAGTAGGATTACTAACTACTTGAGTAATTATTGTTTCAACTTCTTTTTCAATTAATTCAGCTCTAATTTGTTTATTAAAAGTACATTTATGTCCATTCATCATTTGTCTATGTTTACAACCGTAATAGTAATAATCTTTGTAATGCTCTCCTTCTTTGTTTTTATTACGTTTACGGCTTTTGTTTCCATACAAACCAGCACCACAATATGGGCATTTTATTAGATTTGATAAGATATGAACTCTCTCATCTTTTCCTCTATTTATCTTCTCATACTTTTTAGCTTGAGATTTTCTTTTTTCCTGTACTGTATTCCACAACTCATCATCAATTAAAGCTTCATGATTTCCTTGAGCTATAATATAATGATCAGATTTTTCTAATTTAATTTTACCAGTAGTTTTATCTTTAATTGTTTTTCTTCTTCCATATGCAATTTTCCCATTATATACAGGATTATCCAATATTTGTCTTATTAAACTAGCTGAAAAATATGGATTCTTGCCATTTTGTCTTATAGGTTTATTAATACCTAAAGAAACTAAATACTTAGATACTCCATTGGCTCCCATATCTGAATTAGCATATAAATCAAAAATCATCCTTACTGCTTTAGCTTCATCTTCATTAACAACTAATTCTCCATTATCTAATGAATAGCCAATTGGAGCAAAACCACCATTCCATTTTCCTTCTCTTGCCTTTTGTTTCCTTCCTTCCATAGTTTGAGAAAGTATATTTTCACGTTCCATTTCTGCTACTGCCGATAGAATTGTTATAACAAGCTTTCCAGAATCTTTAGAACTATCTAAACTATCATCAACACAAATCAGATTTACATTATGATTTTCCATGACTTGCAATGACTGCAATACATCCGCTGCATTTCTTCCAAATCTAGATAATTTAAAAACCATTACATAATCAACTTTATCTTTTTCAGCTTCTATATCATTAAGCATAGCTATGAATTCATTTCTACCTGAAATAGATGTTCCTGATTTTCCAGCATCTTTATAGGTTTCTATTATTTCTATACCATAAGCTTTTGCATACTGTTTTATTCTTTCTTCCTGAGCATCAAGTGAGTAACCGTCAATTTGCATAGATGTTGACACTCTTGTATATACATACGCCTTTTTATTTTTCATTTGTCCACCTTTAGTTTGGACATATTTTCACGTTATAGTTATACCTATATTTTACATAAATCATAATATAAAAGTCAATACAATAACCTAATCCGATGAATTAATATTATCCTCATTTTTATTTTTTTCTGAACATCTTGGCGGTACTTCCAATTTTTCAAAACCTAACTGATCTGCATACTTTTCTATTAATTCTTGTAAGAGACGTGCCAACCCATCTAATTCATAAGAACAATCTTTTACGCTATTTTTATTATACAAGGTAAATTGCCTCCTAATTTTGATTTCACCTTGTATATGTCAGAAAAAAGTATTGATTCGTGTTTTTCTCCACACAGACTTTTTTATTGAAAATCTTTTAATGCATATATTCAATAGTTAATTGAAGAAAGGAGTAAAAAATGAAAAAAGATAGGAAAATTCCACTATTAAACGAGTTTTATTGCCGCGGAAGGATTGTAGGAAAAGGAGGTTTTAAGGAAAGAAATCCATACTTAACAATCTTTATTAATGGGAAAAGAGAGCCAAATTATATGAAAGTATACTTTGAATCTATAGATATTCATGATTTTAAAATGAATCAAACTGTTTATATTACAGGTTTTGTGAAAAGCCCTGTCATTCCCTATTTATATGAAGGTAGAAAAGAACAGTATTTTCTTGGTGAAAAAATAGTCTTAGAGAACACTTTGTTATCAGAAGCCTTTGAAATAGAAAATATAGGTTTTTCTTTTAAAAACCCATTTTCACGAGTTTTTCTTAGCGGTTCTATCTTAAGCATCAAAGAGTTCAATAATTGGATTACGATTCAAGTGCGAGACTATAGAGAGCAAGTAATTACACTTCAATACTCTAAAAACATGCGTGTAAATGATGTTTCGCTCGAAATAAATGACTTTGTTTTCGTATCGGCAATACTAGTCTCTGCAAGGAAAAATCATGATGAAATTACAGTTGACTATGAGGATTTAATAGTGGATGATTTAGCTGTGAATTAAAAAATAAAAGCTTGAGGTTAGACAATCTCAAGCTTTTATTTTTACTAGATTTAATTATAATTTTTTAGTCACTCTCTTTGGATCTCATACACAAAGCTATGCCAGTTATTAAAGAATTTTTCATTAAACAAATGGGACAACTTTATGAAGTTTTTAAAGCCTATACTCTCTAAATCAAGCTCTATATCAAAACTTCCATAAACTTCTGCATAGCATCTTATGGTTACTATCATATCGCTTAAAAAGTACTGAAGTGACTCACCTTCTCTTTCTAGTAAAATATCTCTGACGCCATCTACACAATAATAGTGTCCTCCAACATCTAGCCACACTTCTTCACTTAAAATAGATTTTTCTACCGACATAATATTCATGACTACACTTTTAAAAACCTTATCCAACAATTCTTCTTTTTCTAATATCATAATAATTTCCTTTCCTAATATATATAGTTACTTCTTACAGTCTTTATATGTCAGAATTAATATCCAATAACAAACTTGTCGTCATTGAAAATTCTTCCTATTATTATAAGAGATTGCTACTTATCTTTTACACTAACTAAAGAGAGTAATACTTTCTTTAAATTCTACTACTTACACCAATCGAATATCTATCCTTTTTCACAATACATATCACTTCTATCCTCATTTAATGAGGTCATGAAATTGACTTTTTATACTATAAACTAAATTTTCAACTTTCTCTTTTTTATTTTTAGAATAATAAAGATACGGCTCCTTGCATAACAGTCTTTTTATATATCCTAAAATGCGCCCTTTGTTTTTATCTTTTAAAAAAACTTCACTAACAATTTCTAACAAATCATCTGAATCAAAAAGTATTTGATAACCTAATTGCCTTTCTTGAATTAGGATATCGCTAATCATTAAGCTTCCCCACTCTTTTCCTCTTCGATCCTTTTCCCTATATTTTTTAACGGCTTTCACAAGAAGGTCTCTACACATTAATTTTTGCTTTTCATATGGCTTAAAAAGATTTTTTTCTAAATATAAGAATAATTTTTGACGAAACACTTCTTCATTTAAATTAAAAAGATTTGTTTCTTCAAAAAAATCTTTAAACTTATCTGTTTTTTTTATTGTATGCTCATATCTATAAATACTCCCATTTAGTATCTCTCCATTTTCATCAACGATGACGATTTCTTTATTTTTATGCTTCTTTTTTGTTTCTTTTAATTTATCATAAAATGTAATTTTATGTCGTTGATTTTGTGCTGTTATTGTTTTGGATTCATAGCCGTCTTTCTCTTTATGGTTTTCAATATCTATGCAAATTTTCATATACGGGATAAATCTAACCAGAGTACGTAATGGGTCTTCAAAATCTTTAGTATTACCTGTCGTTAAATAATTGTAGTTAATTTCACAATAGTTAAAAATGACATTTGATATGTCTATCTCAATTTTATAATCTTCGTATAATATATTTTTAATTTCCACAACCACATCTTTTAATTCTTCTAAAGAAAAATTTTCTATATTTTGTCCTAGAATGTCCGTTGGCGAAAAATCTATTCTTGCATATAAGCCACAATCTATGTTGCAACAATTCTCTCTTCTTATCTCCAATCGCCCAATTCCTCCCCTTTCAATTCGAATGGATTTCAGTTCTTTTCTATAATAACTAAATTTCGTTATTCCATATGAGTTCTGATATAAGCTTATTAAGTGATTAATCTCATACTCGGTAACTCTTACATTCTTAAATTTCACTCTATCAAAGCCAATGCGTTGAAATTTCTCATATCTTACTAAGATGTTTTTTTCTATTTTCATAATTCCCACATATAAAAGAAAGTTTTTAATCTATCTCTTATATGTCAGAAAATTTAATATTTTTATTTTCTACACAGGATTTCCAATAAATAAAATCTGTTTATACGGTCCATTTATGGACGTATAAACAGATTTAGGGTATTTACCAAGGATAAGTTTTTAAACTCTTTTGTTATTAAGAACCTTTTCTGACAAATTATAAATAGAAGATTGATGGTATGGAGAAAATAAAAAAGATAAGTGATCAAAAATGAGGAAACAAAGAGAGGAAGTCGCAAAATATGAAGTAAGAAAAAAATAAAAAAGATTTATAGAGCAAAAATTTTAAGTATGTAAAAAAATGTATAGTGTAGGAATTCACTTACAAAAGCATTAAATAGCAAGCCAAGCTATCAATCTAAAAATGTGTACTTTAGAGCAAGCCAAGCTCTTTAAAAAATGTGTTTTGTCTTAGATTGGACAACTTAGAAGCTTCTACGGACTCGGTAGTATAAAAAGCTTAGTCTTAACAATTAGAGTAACAAATAAGGCTCTAGAATCGTTTTTAAGAGCTTTAATTTTAAAAAGATAGTTATATATTTGAAAGGAGCATTCTATGTCTTTTAATATCACAAACAAAGCTTTTAACAAAGAATTTGGAATAATAGATGAAGAAAAGAAAAAAACTAAAAAATGGGATAAAAGAAAGCAAAAAAACATTTTAAAAAATCAGATTTATGATAGATTAACAAGAATGTTAAATGATGGTATGAGTACATCAAGAAATGACGATAAAAATGATTTATCAACTACAACAATAAATAAAATTTATAGCGTTACAACTTATAAGACATACAAAAAACAATGTTATAAATTTGCAGAATTTTTGAAAGAAAATTATCCTGAAATAAAGAAAATGCAACAAGTTAAAACAGAACACGTAAATGAATATCTGAAAAACTTAACAAATCAAGACTTATCTGCTTACTCAATTAGCACATCTAAATCAGCTATAGCAAAGGTTTTAAGAACATCATCTACAAACTTTATAGCGACAGCTCCAAGGACAAGAAAATCAATTAAAAGAAGTCGATATGAAGCTAAAAGAGATAAACACATATCAGAAGAGCTAGAAAGAAAATTTTCTAAAATAACAAGCTCTACAGGATTAAGAAAAAAAGAAATGGAAGCTGTAAGAGGGGTTGATTTAAAAGAAATCAACGGAAAATATTATGTAAAAGTTAGACAAGGAAAAGGTGGAAAAAAACGCTTAGCTTTAATCATGGGCAAAGATAAAGAAGAAACAGATGAAATAATAAATATTTTTAAAGAAGCTGGAGAGCTTAAAATAGCACCAAAATTACCTTCTCATTATGACAACCACCACTACAGAGCAGTATACGCCAAGAGAATTTATAATCATTATGCAAGACCAATAGATGAAATACCTGGTGGTTTAATTTCAGAAGGAGGAGAAAGATACATCATGAGAAATGATAGAGCTGGAGAAATATTAGATCGAAAAGCTATGTTAATAACCAGCAAATACTTAGGACATAATCGTATTGATGTAATCGCTCAATCTTATCTGTACTAAAATAAATAGATGTAGATATAAAATCTAGGTTTGGAGAAATTGATTTAAAGCTAGTTATTTTCTTATGATATACAACATCCACTGAATAAATTTTAAAAAATTGAAACTGAAATAAAGATCTTACATCATGAAGTATAAAAATGTAAAAAAACTGAATAAAACCAATTTACAGAGAAGTATTATATCGAACTTTCTATTTATAAAATAGCTACTAATGAAATTTTAGAAATCTATAAAATATTACCAAACATAAAAGAAATATTAATCAGACTCGATAAGTTGCAATAAAAAAGAATACCCTTATGCAAGAGCATTCTTTGAATAAAGAAGAATTTTCTGACCTTTTTCAGTATAGGAAAAACTATGAAAATCACTTATGGGAAGGAAGTGGAGAGATAAAATGCTATAAGCAGATAAACTTATATCTTTTTAAGATTATTTACAAAATTTTACTCTAAGCTTATTATATTACTTAAGGAGATCCTACTAGATGACCTACGAACATTGTTATAGGAAGTAATAAAATCAAAAGGATATTTAATGCCATAAACAACTTATCCTTTTCCTTTACCCCATATACTAAACCTATTAGTCCAATAATTGGCAGAAAAACATTAATGTGAAATTTATAATAATCTTTATGAATTTCATGAGCATCTATATAATTACTTGATTTGATTTTTATTTCACATCCACCATTAAATTTACAAACAACTTCATAAATACCATCACTGGAAAAATTTAATGGATATTCAACATTTTCATCATGGTTTATAACTCCAATATATGCCAATTTATCCATTATTATCCACCATAAAATTTACTACTATATCTTTTAAGAGACATTTTAAAAATAAAGAAGGTTAACAAAAACAAAAATGTTCTTGATAGTAGTAGTTTTATATAATCATGTTGTAGTAAACTTAAAACTTTTATAGTCATCGGAAATGTAATATATCCACTATTAACTACTAAAAGTACCATTAATAAAATGTAATAGTTTATATAAGTAAACAAATCCTTTTTTAATAGTAATAAAATAGATAGAACTATATAACTTGCAGATAGAATTTCTAAAATTGTTAATACATTAAACTTAATACTAATTAAATACACTTCACCTGTTATAAAATAATTAATTCCTTGAAAAAAAATTTGTCCCAAAATATAAAATATTAATTCAGTCCCCAAAATAATATAAAATATCTTTCTAATATTCTTTTTCTCGTTAATTGAATATATTACCATATAGTCTTTCTGTATACATATAAACTTTTCATTTATTACATTTAATACAAAAATAGGCACCAAGAATATTAAAAATACTTGATGAGTCAAAAGACGAAATAAGGAGTTACTCTAGCACTTTTATTGTTTTTTATTACTTCCATTGCATATTCTTCTCCATCTAGTTCATCTAATTCTTTAGTTGCTACTGCCATTTTCTCAGTTTAATATAGATCCTTGCCTAGCTTATCAAAATCGCTGAAGTTATTTATAAGGCTATAGCAATGCAAGTTGAAACTTAGGCTTACTAAATCTGCCATTGTATTAGGTTCTTCTGTAAAGGTCGCAGCACAAAACTTTTCTATTTCCCTTGGACTGAACCCATCAA
>CATZDQ010000055.1 GCA_958417695.1 uncultured Clostridiaceae bacterium
GCTAATATATTATATGGCACAAGGAAAAACAGAAGGAAAACATTATTTCCCGATAGCTAATTTTAAAGAAGTAAGAGATTTAAGAATAGGAGAAATTAGAGATAACTTTAATAAATATATGGAAACATTTCTAACACAATGTAGGACGCCAAGCCAAGCATCTAAAAATTTTTACAATACTTTTTATACGGCCAAAATGAATCAACCAGAATATCGTCTAGAACTTACTCCTGAATTTGAAGAAATTTTTGGAACAGAACATTATGAAAACCAATTTCAAGTGGAATGCAAAACACCATTTGCACTTTCAGAAGAAAGAAAGCAAGTATTAGAGGAAACACTAAAGAAACAAAGAGAAGGAAAAAATTCTAGAGAACAGTTCTCTACTGACTTGAAATTTGAAGGAACAAAGATACCTATAAAAGTAGAAGAGGAATTAACAGAAGAAGACGTTAAAGAAATTCTAAATAATACAGACAGAAACCTTCTAACAAAGCCACTCTCAGATGAAGAAATAGTTAATTTAGCACAAGAAAGAATAAAAAGAATACAATTAGCAAGGAAATTAGATAAAAAAAGTATAGTTCAAAAATGCAAACCATTATTGATAAAAGAATTATTAATAGAAGATATTCAAACCAAGTATATAGCACCATATGAACAAACCGCTAGTGAATTATTACAGAAAAGTAATATATTAGTAGAAAATACACAGAGTAAAAAGCAAACTCGCTTTGATGTATATCAGCAGTATGAAGACGAAATTATGACTTTGAGAAGAAATACAAATATGGATGAAGAAAATTCCATACAAATAAGAGAAAAAACAGAATGTCAAACAGCTATACTTACTGATTTTTGGAAAGAAAAAGTAGAAGCCTATAGAAGAGAGGAAGATTTACTAATTCAAAAGTATAATACAATTGCTATAAAAAAAGGACATATACCATTTCAAGAAGAAAATGAAGGTTTCGTACAAGAATAAGTAAACGATGAGAAGATAACATTTTTATGATTTTAAAAATGTTATCTTTTTCCTTAAAGATATTGGCAGAAAGAAATAGAACTGGTATAATAAATAGACATTGGAAAAAGGAAGTGAAAAAATTGAAAATCATGTTTGTATGTACAGGAAATAACTGTAGAAGTCCTATGGCAGAAGGTTTACTAAAAAAGAAATTAGAAGAAAAGCAAATAAAAAATATAAAAGTATATTCTTGTGGCGTTTTTGCAGAAACAGGTGACTATGCTTCTTATGAAGCAATAGAAGCATTAAAACGATATCAAATAGATATTAGTAGACATAGAGCTACTAATATAAAAGATACATTTATAGAGGAAATGGATTTGATTTTGTGTGCAACCAGCTCACATAAACAAGCAGTTTTACAGATGTATCCTTCTCTAAAAGGAAAAGTATATACGATAAAAGAATATGCGCAGACAGATAAAGAAGGAAAAGATATAGATATAAGAGACCCTATGGGATATGGACAAGAGACTTATAAACAATGTGCAGAAGAATTGAAGAGCAATATAGAGACAATAGTAGAAAAAATAGAAAACATTAAAGAATAAATAAAAAAGAAGATGTTAAAAGGTTGACATAGAGAGTAAAAAGGAATAGAATAGATACAAACAAAAGTTCTAAAAGGAGATAACATGCAAGATTTAATAGAAGGATTAAACAATAAACAAAGAGAAGCTGTTTTGGCAGTGCAAGGACCTTGCTTAGTCATTGCAGGAGCAGGAAGCGGCAAAACAAAGGTATTAACCCATAAAATAGCCTATTTAATGGCAGAAGAAAAAGTATTACCATGGAACATATTAGCCATTACCTTTACTAACAAAGCAGCCAATGAAATGAAACAAAGAGTAGAAAACTTAGTAGGAGACGCGGCAAAGGATATCTGGATGGGAACCTTCCATTCCATTTGTGTACGTATTTTAAGAAAATTCATTGATAGAATTGGATTTGATAGCTCTTTTCTGATTTTTGATACCAGTGACCAAAAAACATTAATCAAGGAATGTCTTAAATCCCTAAATATAGATGATAAATTATTTAGTGATAAAGGGGTATTAGCAGAAATTAGTAAGGCTAAAAAGGAAATGTTAGAACCAAAAGCATATAGTGTAAAATATGCAGGAGATTATAGGAAAAGTAAAATTGCAGAAATCTATGAATTATATCAAACACGTCTAAAAGAAAATAACGCCATTGATTTTGATGATATCATTAATGATACCATTAAAATTCTAACAGAAAACCCGGATATTTTAGAATATTATACCGAAAAATTTAAATATGTATTAGTAGATGAATATCAAGATACCAATAAAGCACAATTTACTTTAGTCACGATACTTGCTTCTAGATATGGAAATATCACCGTTGTAGGAGACAATGACCAAGGCATTTACAGCTTTAGGGGAGCAGATATTTCTAATATATTAAACTTTGAAAAAGATTTTCCAGGTACACAAATTATAAAATTAGAGCAAAACTATAGATGTACAGGCAATATCTTAAAAGCAGCCAATAGTGTCATTAAACATAATGAAGCAAAATATGATAAAAAGCTATGGACAGAAAATGGAGAAGGTAGCTTGCCTTGTATTTATCAAGGAGACGACGAATATGATGAAGCCAGATATATTATTGAACAAATTCGTCATTTGAAGAGAGAAGAGCAAGACCATTACTCCGACTTTGCCATCTTATACCGAATGAACTCTCAATCCAGAGCAATAGAAGATATTTTAAGAAGAGAAGATATTCCATATAAAATTATAGGCGGATTAAAATTCTACGAAAGAAAAGAAATTAAAGATGCCATTAGTTATCTACGTTTAATTGCGAATCCATCAGACAATATTTCTTTAAAGAGAATTATTAATGAACCAAAAAGAGGAATTGGAAAAACCAGTATAGATAATATACAAGCCATTGCACAAGAACAAGGAACCTCCATGTATGAAATAATTAAACATGCTGAGCAATATGGTTTAAATCGTGTATATCTAAACGCAAAAGAATTTATAGAGACAATAGAAGATTTAAGAAATAGAAAAGAAGAATTATTAATTTCAGAATTATTAAAAGAAACTTTGAATAAAACAGGTTATACAAAAGCCCTAGAATTAGAAAATACAATAGAAGCGGAAAGTAGAATTCAAAACTTAGAAGAATTAGTAACCGTTGCTATGGAATTTGAAGAAGAATTTGCAGAAAATTCTCTAAATGAGTTCTTAGAAAGTATTACCTTATCTAGCGATATTGATAATTTAGAAGAAACAGACGATATGGTTACATTAATGACCTTACATAGTGCTAAAGGATTAGAATTCCCAGTGGTATTCTTAGTAGGAATGGAAGAAGGAATTTTCCCAGGCTATCAATCTATAGGAGAACCAAAAGATTTAGAAGAAGAAAGACGTTTGTTTTATGTGGGCATAACAAGAGCTAAGAAAAACTTATTTTTAACTTGTGCAAAACGTAGAACCATATTTGGTTCAACTAGTTATAATGCGATATCTAGATTTGTAAAAGAAATTCCAGAGGATTTATTAGAAGGCTATGAAGAAATAGACAAGCAAGGACAATCAGAAGAAACATTTAAAGATAGCAGTTATGGTTGGGAATATGGTAAAAACTATGCTGGAAAAGTAAAAACCTACAAATTTGGAGAAACAGCAGGCGTAACAGTAGCAGCTAGTCAGATTGACCAAAAGAAAGAAAATACCAATGTAAATCAAGGATTTGCTTTTAGAACAGCAGAAAGTTTCTTAAACAGTATTCAAAAACCAAAGGAAAGCTTTGATAAATCTCAATATAAAGCAGGACAGCGTGTATATCATAAGAAGTTTGGAGAAGGAACAATACAAACCATAGAAACAGAAGGCGACGATTTAAAAGTAGATATACAATTTGATAAAGCAGGACATAAACGATTAATGGCAAAATTTGCAGGACTAGAGATTTTACAATAGAAATAAAAAGAGGTAGAAAATGAAGAGATTAATGATAGATATGGACGATGTTATTTGTGGAGGTGGTTTCTTAAAATTAGTAAATACCTTTTTAAAAACGAATTATACGCAAGAAGATATTTCTACTTATTATATTCAAGACTTAATACCAGTGGAGAAGAAAGAAGAATGGATAACATTTTTTTCTAAGGAAAATGTGTATGCCTATGTACAAATGCTACCAGATGCAAAACAGGTTATTGAAAAATTAAACAAAGAATATGAAACATACATCATAACAGACTATATTTATCCAGAATGTCCAAACTATTCAGGAGAAAACTTACGAAATAAATTTTGTTATTTGTATAAAGAACTTCCTTTTTTAGCACCAAAACAATTTATATTTGGAGCTGTAAAGGATTTTGTACAAGCCGATATTAAGATAGACGATATTCCTAGACATTTAGAAAAAGCATCTGAGCAAAAACTGTTATTTACAGCCTATCATAATAAAAATATAACACAAGAAGAATTACAGACAAGAGGTATTACCAGAGTAAACAATTGGAAAGAGATAGAAAAGAGATTATTGTAATAGAAAAAGAAAATGAGGAAAAGGAAGCGAATAAAAAAGAATTCACTTCAAAAAAATATCCTCATTTTTTTGTGTGCAAAAGTATAAAATATAAAAAAATGTCCATAATAAAAATAAATAGGAAAAGAAAGGAAGGATAAATATGGCAAATTTAAGTCAAGTAGAACTTCAAAATTTAAGACACTTAATTGGTGCACACGAGACTTCATACCAAAAATTAAACACATATGCTTCACAAGCAGTAGATCCACAAATTAAGCAGATGTTTACAAAATCAGCACAAGATGCCTTAAATGCAAAACAAAAATTAATGTCTTTTCTAAATAATTAGGACAAAAAATAAGGAGGAGAGAATACATGGACGAAAAAACAATGGTTAATGATATTTTAAATAGTGTAAAAGCTAGTTTAACAACCTATCAAGGTGTTATTTCAGAAGCAGAAAACATGCAGTTAAGACAAACTATTCAGCAAATGAGAAATAGTGATGAAAGCTTCCAATATGAGCTATTTAAAGTAGCAGAAACAAAGGGATATTATAAACCAGCTGCACAAGCAACCGTGACAGAAATACAAACTGTAAAAAATGAATTACAACAGTAAAATAAAGCTTCCGTAAGGAAGTTTTTTCAATTTTAAAAGAAAAACAGAGCATACCCGAAAGAAAAAGAGATAAAAGCAAACAGATAATAAAAATAGAAGATTTTAGAGTTATATGCGAATTGTGAAAAAAGAAAGATTAGGATAAAATAACCACAAGATATAGAAAGATAGGGAGTGTTTAAGATTAGTAAAATAAAAAAGACACTAGTTCACGTAAGGACTTGGACAAAATTTACGATACTAATTGTAATAGCTGCTTTTTTTATTGTAGGTGCGATTAGCGTTTTTTACAAACCAGTATATAGTGTTAGCCTAAATGGAGAAATTATTGGATATAGTGAAAACAAAAGCGAACTACAAGAAAGAATTAATGCATACATAGAAAAGGGTAATCAAGAAAATGTAGCATTTGTGGATATCGATACACTACCACAATATAAGTTATGTTTTTCGAAAAAAGATGTAGAAACAGATGATGAAGCTATTTTTAATAAAGTAGTGGAACAAGGAACTACCTATTACAAGTATTATGCTATTACAGTCAATAATGAAGAAAAATCTTATGTAGCTAGTTTTGAAGAAGCAGAAAAAGTAGTAAAGGAACTAAAAGAAAAGAATAGTAGTAACAAAGAAAAATTAGGCATTCTAGAAAAATATGAAACAGAATTAAAAGAATTTACACAAGTAGAAACTTGTGTGGCTAATCTTTATCAAAAACCAGTAGTTACACAAAAAGCAAGGTCAGCATCTGTAAGCTCTTATACAGCTGGTATGTATGCTACAGGTCAAAATACGTCAACTGCAAAAGTAAATCTTGGAATTTCTGTTATAAGACCAGTATCTGGTGTATTAACATCTCGTTTTGGATATCGTTGGGGTAGAGGGCATAAAGGCATTGACATAGGAGCTTCAAAAGGAACACCGATTAAAGCAGCAGCAGGAGGAACCGTTACTTTATCACAATATGGTTATAATGGCGGTTATGGAAATTATGTCATTGTATCACATGGAAACGGCGTGCAAACAGTATATGGACATTGTAGTTCTTTAAAAGTAACAACTGGCCAAAAAGTGTCACAAGGTCAATTGATTGCAACTGTGGGATCTACAGGAGATTCTACTGGAAACCATTTGCATTTTGAAGTAAGAGTTAATGGTGTAGCGCAAAATCCATTAAACTATGTATCTTACTAAAAACTAAAATCAAAAACAAATGTTAAGAAAAATAGATATTAAAAAATACTTTCTTGTTGAAAAATAAGAAAGTATTTTTGTCTAAAAAGGATAAAATTAAAAAAAGCTTTAGTTTCAATATCTAAAGCTTTTTTTATATTATATGAGATTATGAAGAAATATTAAAAAAACATTAGTCCAAACCTAGAAATAGCGATAGACATTGGCCGAGAACAACGACCATGAAAGAAAAGGGTAGCCTAAAGAATAGGTGGAAACTTAAATACCACCCTTTATAAAAAAGCGTATAATAAAAATTATACGCTACAGTGAACGAAACTCACTTTTGTTCAATTAAGTTTATAATTACTTTATTAACTAGAAATTTTCATAAAATTATGTATAGTACTATTTTTAACAACCACTTCACCACATTCTACTAATTTTCGAATAAAAAGTTCAGAATGATGAATATAACTACCAAATTCGGTAATCATAGAAAATAGTCTTTTTAAAGCCACTTCCTGCATAACAATATCTTGTAACACAAAATAGTAAGTGTTTTTATAAGAATAAAGAGCCATTTTCTTAGCTACCTGATTTAATGAAAAATGATGATTTTTTAGAAAATCTAAAAAAGAATAAAAATCTTCTAAACTGCGAAAGGCATATAAAGCTTGTGCAGATTCAAGATTTGCTTTCTTTCTTTTAATCTTAACCTTTTTACGAACAGGTATCTTCTCAGATTCAGGAAGGCTTCTTGTAACCGTTACAATAAAATCTCCACCAGACATAGCAAACGCTTCAATACGAATACGATAATCTTTCGTAACAAAACCAATCTCCTTTTCAGCTTCATTGAGCATGTCAAAAAATAAATCTTGAGATTCTAGAGAATTGGACATAAAAGAGTGAAAATCAATATGCTTTTCTTCTAAATCTTGATTACTTAAGGTAATTCTTATTTTATTTTCATTTAACTTTTCAAATCGCATGTGATAGCCTCCTAACAGATTCTATATCTATTATAACACTGTCCGTTCTAAAAGAAAACGAACAATTTCTGGTAATTAATATAGTATATGAGAACATTACCAAAAACGTACTATTTAATATAACATAGCTGTTAAAAAAAGAAAAGAGTAAAAGCAGAAAAAAACCAATAAAATTGGAAATTTTTTCATAGATATCCCTTGAAAAAAAAGCAATTTGCATATATAATAAGATTCGATAAAACAAATGAAAATTGCGGTCTTTGGGGGCAATTTAGAAAGAAGGAATCAAACAAATGGCAACAAGAGAAAAAAATATATGGATTTTAATGATATTTATTTTATCAGGACTAGTGATAGGTGGCTTATTAGGAGAATTTGCCAAAAATATAGATTTTTTATGGTGGCTTTCTTATGGACAAAGTTTTGGACTAGCTAATCCATTGGAATTAGACTTAAACATTGTACAAATCTCTTTTGGGCTAATGTTCAAAATTAATGTAGCAAGCATCATTGGAATGGTAATTGCCATCTTTATCTATAAAAAAATGTAATAAATATAAAAAATGAGGATAAAAATAGGGGCTTAGGAAAGGATATTAAAAATATGAAATTAAAGGAGCTTCCTAATTCAGAAAGACCATACGAGAAAATGCAAATGTATGGTGCCAAATTTTTATCAAACTCAGAACTATTAGCTATTATTATCAAATCCGGTACAAAAGAAGAAACCGCAGTAGAACTAGCACAAAAAGTGCTAGCCATACAAAACACAAAAGGTGGAGAAAATCTACGTTTTTTACAAGAAATGTCCATAGAGGAATTTATGAAAATCAAAGGCATTGGAAAAGTAAAAGCAATTCAATTAAAGGCCATGTGTGAACTAGCCAAAAGAATGGCAAGACCAATTCATGACTTAAACTGTACCATCACTTTTCCAGAAGACATTGCAAAACTGATTATGGAAGAATTAAGATATGAACAAAGAGAAGTCGTAAAAGTTATCTTATTAAATACCAAAAATGTCGTACAAAAAATCATAGATGTAGGAATGGGGTCTACATCTTTTGCAGTCATACAACCAAAAGATGTATTAGCAGAAGCTGTAAAAATGGGAATCCCTAAAATCATTTTAGCGCATAACCATCCTAGTGGAGACCCCACACCTAGCAAATCAGATATAGCACTAACCGAAAAAATAGAACAAGCAGCACAGCTATTAGGCGTGCAACTACTGGACCATATTGTCATAGGAGATGGAAAATTTACGAGTATTTTTCTCATTCGAAAAATACAGCAAAACGAAAGAAAATAAAAAAGAAAGAAGGTTTATAGGTAGAACCGTAAAAATCTAAATAGAAGAGAAGAAAAGGAAAAAAGCAGATGAATGTATTTTCTATTAGAAGTAAAGATATTGGAATCGATTTGGGAACAGCCAATACACTCGTTACATTAAAAGGAAAAGGGATTGTTCTAAAAGAACCATCCGTAGTAGCCATAGATAAAAAAACAGGCTCTATTATGGCAACAGGAGAAGAAGCCAAGGAAATGCTTCGGAAGAACACCAGAGCAAATTAAAGCCGTAAGACCAATGAAAGATGGTGTTATTGCAGACTTTACAGCTACACAATTAATGTTAAAAAACCTAATTGCTAAAGTATGTAATCGATATAGTGTTGTAAGGCCAAGAGTAGTTGTTGGTGTTCCATCAGGCATAACCGAAGTAGAAGAAAGAGCAGTGGAAGAGTCAGTACTACAAGCTGGTGCCAAAGAAGTCTATCTAATAGAAGAACCAATGGCTGCGGCAATTGGAGCAAAACTAGACGTTTCAGAACCAAGTGGTAATATTATCGTAGATATAGGAGGAGGAACAACAGAAGTAGCAGTTATATCATTAGGCGGTATTGTCGTTAGTAATTCTCTAAGAGTAGCTGGAGATGAACTAGATGATAACATTATGAACTACATTAAAAGAGAATTAAATTTAGCCATAGGAGAAACAACCGCAGAACAAATTAAAATGCAAATTGGTTGTGCGCTACCTTTAATGACAGATATGCCTATGCAAATTAGGGGAAGAGACTTAGGGACAGGATTACCTAAAAATATAGACATTTACTCTTCACAAATTGGAGAAGCAATGGCAGAATCTATTGCAGAAATTGTAGAAAGTGTAAAACAGACTTTAGAAAAAACACCTCCAGAATTAGCCTCAGATATCATTGATAGAGGAATTGTTATTACTGGTGGT
>CATZDQ010000056.1 GCA_958417695.1 uncultured Clostridiaceae bacterium
TAAGTTCCTAATAGCATTACCACAATTATTCCCAAGCCAATCAATAAATAACCTATATGTATATGTCCCTCTAATAATAGATATCTAGAGGATACAAATTCAAATAAAGAAATCTTTTTTAAAAACTCTATATTTTCTCCCATACTACCAATAATTTGTAAAAAGTAGCTGGCAAACAAAATACCAATCCCCATACTCATTGATTTTCTAGTTTTCTTAAAAAATGTAGACAAAAATAAGGTAATAAAAAATAACATACCATAGAGTAACATGGGTAATAGACTAATCGTCAAAAATTCTGATATATCCACATCCCCACTAACCTTTAATGCAATCAAATTACCAATAGTTATGATAATAGTAAAAGCTACTATATATAGTACACCACATAACACTTTAGCCGTAACAATTTGGTTCCTACTAACTGGTTTTGTCGCTAAAAATTCAATTGTCTTATCATTTTCTTCTTTTAGTAAAATCGTAGTTCCTAAAATAGAAGCATATAAACCTCCTATTAAAGTTAAGAAAGTGTAACCTTCTGTTTTAAACCATCCATATGCCGATTCAATTCCTACAATATCCATGTTGAATGTTGAAAGTATTTCTTGTGGCATAGATTGCATCATCTGGTTTAAGCTCTCTTTCGTATTTTCATTCATTAAATGAGGATATATAGCAAAAATCAAAATATACATACCTAATAAGATGCTTACCCAAATAAGAAATGATTTTAAATTAATTTTTAATTCTCTTTTTAACATATCTTCTCCTTTATTGATAATAATGCATAAATATTTCTTCTATATCTAGCTCTTCTACTAAAAATTTCGAAACGGTATATTGACTAACTATTTTTAATAACTGGTCAATATCTCCTGTATAAATAAATTGTATTTGGTTATCCTTCTTTTCTAATACCGGAACTGCTAAAGCTTTTTCTAATTCTTCTATGTGCTGTGCTACTATTTTTACCTTTACCATATTGGTTTCTTGTAAATCTTGTATACGTTCTACTTTAACAATTTTTCCATCTTTAATAATCGCTATGTTATCGCATATTCTTTTAACTTCACTTAAAATATGGGAAGAAAAGAATATCGTTGTCTTCTTTTTCTTCTCTTCTAGTAAGATTTCATAAAACTTTTCCTGCATTAATGGGTCTAAACCGCTAGTTGCCTCATCCATAATCACAATTTTAGGTTCATGCATGAAAGCAATGACAATTCCAACCTTTTTCAAGTTACCAAGAGAAAGTTCATCTATTTTTTTATCTTCTTCTACTTCTAATTTATCTACTAATTGTTTTCTTCTCTTGCTACAATCCTTTTTATAAAAAGATGCCGCATAATCTAGCATTTTCTTAACAGTTAGGTCTTCGTATAAATGAATTTCAGATGGTAAATATCCCATTATTTCTCTTATTGCTTCTCTATTTTTAGACAAGGGCTTACCTTGAATACAAACTTCTCCTGTATTACTACGAATTAAGTTCATCATACACTTTATCGTTGTACTTTTTCCAGCACCATTGGGTCCTATAAAACCAAATATAGTTCCCTCTTCTATGTTCAAATGAATATCTTGAATTGCCGTATTTTTACCATAGCTTTTACTTAAATTCTCTATTTGTATGGCATAAGACATACTTTTTCTCCTCCTTTTATCTTTTATAACATAATATAACTACTCATGAATTTTCCTCCTTATTTTTTGTTTCTTTTCTTAAAAGTTCATGTTTTTTCACATAATCTGCTATTTCTACAAATGCTGTTTCCTGATAAATTGGTCTATCATTTTCTATAAATAAATCGGCAATTGTTTTTTCTCCTTTTTGTAACAATGCTTCTATTCTCTTATCTTTTAATAATTCCTCATTTTTCTTATCTTGTAAATCCATATCGTTTTCTTCACAATATAATTTACATTGTATATCTGCTTCCAACTTATCACACATCTTAGCAAAAATAGCTTCTCTTGTTTGCATCTGTTCAAATTCCTCAATTAAAGTTCTATATTCTTCTGCTTTAGTCAAATCTTTTAAAACTTCTTGTACTGCTTTTCTGCCTAACCTTTTTCTTTCTTCTTGTGTTTCTTTATCAAAAGGGGTTAAATCACCCATTTTAATCTCCTCTAATTCATGAATTACCAACATAAGTACTACTTTTTGTAAATCAATTTCCATGGTAAATTCAGAATCTATAGCAATGGCTAATATGCATGTACCATAGATATGCTCAGCTACACTTTCCATTCGCTCTCTTTTTACATGCCATACTTTCCATCCACTTCTAATAGTATCTTTTAATTGTGTTGCTAATAAATAAAAGGTTATTGTATTTCTAATTTTTTCATCCATTTTCTTCTTCCTTACTTAATTTTTTTATCCTATCTTGTATTTCTTTTTTACTTAACAAAATTAATTGTGCATCCAATCCTAAAGTTGTATTTGTAATTTCTTTTCCCACCCATTCTGGTAAGAGATAGTTTTGTGCTGCTTCTATAGATTCAAATTCTATCTCTGCACGCATAAAGCCTTCTTGTTTACCATGATAGATTTTTATGGATATTTTAGGCTGTATGCTAATGGTATAACTATCTCTTAAAATTACTCTTTCACAATTTTTCTTATAATCTTCAAATGCTTCCTTAGAAATTTTCTTCTTATTTTTTTCATACTGCAAAGGACCTATCCATTTTTTAGTTTCTAATTCATAAGAATCTTCTTTCCTTTGTACTCTTATCTGCTCTTTAGGGTCTTGTTTTAGATAATATCGTTCTTGTCTAATTGGTTTTATATCATCTAAATCTGGTAATTGGTTGATTAAAAACTTTCTTTCTATCTCTTTCATAAAAAGTAGTCCTCCTTTTTTATTGTAAACATATTATCATATTTTCTATTTTCTTACAAGGAATTTATACCGACTTTCTTTTAAAAGGAATGGCTCTATTTTTGACATTCTTTACATAATTTGCTATACTATAAATAAGTGTAGCTATCCTACACAAAATAAAACTTGAAAAAGGAGAAATATTATGCATCAGAAAACGCTTGAAGAACGGAAACAAATGGACCAATTAGAACTTTTAGATTACTATCGGGAAGCTTTACAACAGTCTTCAGAGACATTAATGCGTCCTAATGCTATGGCAGATGACGTAAAAGATTCCCTGCACGACTTGTTCGTATTAACAGCGGATATGACAAATGACCCTCGGCTGAAACATTTACATAGTTTTAGCAAGTATATTCATAATTTAATAGAAAATACTTACACCTACGATGTGTGTCGGGCGACTGTAGTTCTGTCTGTCAACTTTCTGATTGAAACTATGTCTGTTACTTATGCAGATGAGATGGCGCATTTACAACAGCGTATTGGTATCAATTAAATTGACTACTCCTTTTTGGGGGATAGCATTGCTGTCCCCCTGTTTTCTTTTTTGGATAAAAAAATAACTCTTTATTACCATTTTCGTTTGTAATAAAAAGTTATTCTTATAAAAATATTTTTTCTATTATACTTATCCTATTAGAAGCTTCTAGAACTTCCTCCACCTCCGGAGGAACCTCCTCCACCCGAAAAGCCTCCTCCAGAAAATCCTCCTCCATGGCCGTCCACCACCAAAGAACAAAAATCCTCTTCCGAAACAAGCTATTAACAAAAATATACCGTTTACAAAGGTGGACATGACTGCATTTATGATGATACCCGTCATTATAAAACTAATCATGCCAAAAATCGTAAGGTACCCAATAGCTAATAGCCATTTTGCTGGAGTAGATATACCCCTTATTCGTAAAATACTTCCCAAAATCATGGCTACCACAATTCCAAAGAAACTAATACTAGGTACAGTTGTTTTAGTCGTATCTGTAGCTACCACAGGGCTTTCTTTTGTAATCGTTATACCATAGTCATTCACAATCACATCTAAAAAAGCGTTAAAACCATTTCGAATTCCCTCATCCCATTTATTTTCTTTCAAATAAGGTATCATATACTCGTCCTGAATTCTACCTGTTTTAGCATCTGGCAAAATACCCTCTAAACCATAACCTACTTCTACTCTAAATTTTCGTTCTTTAAGAGATAATAGTAATAGTAATCCATTATTTTTTGTCTTATCACCAATACCAAATTCTCTAAATAGCTGTGTTGCATATTCCTCCAAAGAGGCACCCTCTAATGAAGGAATGGTAACTACTACAATTTGTGCACCTGTTTGTTTTTGTAAGCTTTGATTAATCTGCATAATATAGTTTTTGGTATCCTGACTTAATAAATTAGCATAATCATTAACATAGAAATCTTGTGTAGGGCTAACTACTGCATATACTTTGCTAGCCATTAAAACCACTAACAGTATGATAAAAGTTATAAATTTCCCTCTTCTTACTTTCCAATTAGAAGTTAACACTTGGTACCTCCTTGCTTCCTTCTTGTGCCTCAAAGTAAGCTTTTTGTTCAAATCCAAACATTCCTGCTAACAAGTTTTTAGGAAATTTTTTAATTTCCAAATTATAAGCTTTTACAGCATCATTATAATCTTTTCTAGCTACAGCAATCCTATTTTCTGTACCGGATAACTCATCAGATAATTGTATAAAGTTGTTAGATGATTTTAAATCTGGATAGTTTTCTACCACTAACATTAAAGCATTTAAAGATGAACTTAATGCACTATCTGCCTTTGCTTTATCTTCTATACTATTAGCACCCACTAATTTAGCTCTAGCTTCTGTAATACTATCAATAATCTCTGTCTCATGCGTTGTATAACCTTTTACGGTATTTACTAAATTAGGAATTAAATCGGCTCTTCTTTGTAACATAACCTCTAAATTGGCTAATGTAGTTTCTACTGCCTCTGATTTAGAAACCATCCCATTATAGCTTCCTATTAAAAGACCTCCTAGAATTACTACTACAGCGATAATGACAATTAAAATAATACTTGATTTTTTCATTTTTCTTCCTCCTTTTTGTTTGAAAACATTATACCCTATTTCAATTTGTTTTACTACTATTTTATTTCAAATTCCTGTTTAATCTTCTCTTAACTGGTTCATACTACTAACAGGTGATAAACATGAAAGAAAACTTTTTAATACAATATCCAGCTTTATTTCAAGGAGAACACAATTTAAAGAAAACAAAAAATTATTTTGAAGGTTGGTACTTTAAACAAGTAAGTCCAGAACATAGTATAGCCTTTATTCCTGGCATTTGTATAGAAGCAGGCAAGAAATCTGCTTTTATACAAATCATCACAAACACACAATCTTATTACATTCCCTTTGATTTTTCTGATTTTCATTTCTCCCATGTTCCTTTTTTTATAGAAATCGGAGAAAATTATTTTTCTTTAGAAGAAATACGTATGCATATCCACACGCCTAATTTATCTATTGATGGACAAGTCCACTACCAAGAAAGACAAACGATACAAAAAACACCACTTTGTCCTAATATTATGGGTCCTTTTTCTTATCTACCTTTTATGGAATGTCATCATGCTATTTTAAGTATGAATCATTTAGTGGATGGTTACTTTAACTTGAATGATACAACTCTTATTTTTGAAAAAGAAAAAGGGTATATAGAAAAAGACTGGGGTAGTTCTTTTCCTCAATCTTATATTTGGGCACAAGGAAATTACTTTACTAAACCATCTACTAGCTTTTTTGTTTCTATTGCTCATATTCCTATGGGACCTACTGCCTTTGAAGGTTTTATTTGTGTACTTATAGTAGATGGAAAAGAATATCGTTTTACAACTTATAATGGTAGTAAAATCCTAAATTTTAAAAAATCTAAAACAGATATCAACTTAACTTTGCAAAAAGGAGAAGAACAGTTGCAAATTTTTTCTAATAACCAACATGCCTTCCCGTTATTAGCACCAAAGTGTGGTAAAATGAGTACTTCTATTTCCGAAAGCTTAGATGCTAAACTGCATCTTGTTCTTTCTAAGCAAGGTAATGTTCTATATGAAGATGATGGCTCTTACTGTGGTTTAGAAATAGTTTAATTTAATATAGATTATATATTCCTACTAGATTGTATTTTAACGAATTTACTGTTATAATAACGGTAAGTTATTTTCAGTTTTAAAGTACTATATATTTTCTAGTACTGTCACTTGTTAACTATTTGTTTAATGGAGGTATTTTATGAAGACAGAAAAAACTATTTTAGTTCGGTCACTTGAGGATAATTTACTAGAAGCACTAAAAAAGGAAAATTGGATTTTATACAACCAGTATCCCTCTGACAACCCTTTTTTCTTTTTAGTGGATTCTTTTGAATCCTGTATTGTGCAGATTTCTAATTATAGATTAGCGACAACTTCTCCTAATCCAGATAGTATCTTAGCATTTTGCAGTGATGAAGAAGAGATTTTATATTTTATTTGCTTAGCACACCTCATTTCGGCAGGAATTGTCATTCTATGTGATACGAGTCCTAAGCTGAGTACTGCGGTCAATAAGATTTCACAGCACATTCCTATCGCTATATTGCCCGCAAGCGCTTCCATCGATACAATTACCAGTTACTGTGACTGGGTTTTCCATAGTTCTTCTGGACTACGGAAATTGTAAAACAATAGTTTTTAACCGGACATGGCTATTCTTGCTTGAGATTATCCATGTCCGGTTGTCTTATTATAAATATTCTTATAATAAAATTTGTTTATTTGCAACATGCCCTATAAAAGTTTTGTCATGCTCTACAAATATCATAGTAGGCTGGTATTTCAGTAACATTTCTTCAATTTGTATTCTTGAAAGAATGTCTATATAATTGAAAGGTTCATCCCAAATATATAAATCAGCAGATTCTGTCATGCTTTTTGCTAGCAATACTTTTTTCTTTTGTCCTTCGCTATAGCTAGAAATATCTTTTTCAAACTCACTGGCTGTCACACCTAATTTAGATAACATTGCCTTAAAAATAGATTCTTCCATTTGATTTTCTCTTGCAAAAGTTTTCAAATCTCCTTTTAACTCTTCTGTACTTTGTGATACATAAGAAATCTTCAAATCTTTTTGTACTTCACAAACACCAGTATGTGGTATATCTTGACCCCATAGTAATTTTAAAAGACTTGATTTTCCCGCTCCATTTTTACCTATTACTGCAATTCTATCTCCTCTTTCTATGGTAAAAGTAACCTGTTCCACAATTGGCTTTTCCCCATAAGCAATCGCCAATTGATATATAGTTGCTAACTTAGGCCTACTATATACTAATGGTTTCATAACTAGTTCTTCTTTCTTTTCCACATTTTGTAGTAAGCTTTCTTTTTGTTCTACTTCTTTTTCATAACGTCTTTCTATGGCTTTTGCTCTTTTCATCATCTTGGCAGATTGATGACCAATATGCCCTCTATCTGGTCTTAGTCCTGCATTTCTAGTTCCACATTTTGTCTTTTCCACTTTATCAGACCAAGTACTTACTGACTTAGATGCCTGTTCTAGCCTCACTATATCTTTCTTTAAAGTTTCATTTTGTACCCATTCTTCGTGCTCTTTTCTATCTTTATTTTCCTTCCATACAGAAAAGTTTCCCTTACAAATTTCTATATTTGTACGATGAATAGCTAAAATATGGTCCACGGTTTTATCTAGTAATTCTCTATCATGAGAAACTACTATAAATCCCTTTTTCTTACTAAGGTAAGTTTGTACTACGCTTTTACTATTTTCATCTAAATGATTCGTTGGCTCGTCTAGCAACAAAAAACAGTCTTCTTTAGCAAATAAAATCGCTAACATAACTTTTACTTGTTCTCCACCACTTAAATGTACATATTTTCTTTTTAAAATTTGCTCTGGTAATTCTAGTAGATGCAATTCTCTTTGTATTTTCCACAACTCCACTTCTGGTTCTATTTGCTCTATTAGTTGTTCTATAGAATCTTCCTTATTTTTTACAGGATACGGAAAATATTGAAAGCTTATATCTGTCTGAATGCTACCTTGATAAGTATCCTTTCCTAATAGCAAATTTAAAAAAGTGGTTTTTCCTGCCCCATTTCTGCCTATTAGGCCTAATTTCCAATTGGTATCTATACTAAAAGATACATCCTCAAATACTAACTTCTGGCTTCCTGGATATCCATAACTTAAATGATTAACTTGTATTTTAGACATATATTTCCTCCTTTATAGAAAAAAACACAAAGTACATTAGCCAATTGCTAATATACTTTGTGCATACCAAAAATAACATACTTATCTTTTAAATATTTAAGAATGTTACTTTTTTATTTTCATAATTACAAAAATAGATATCTTTACACAAAGCTTAGCCTTTTTAGCTAACCCTTCGATTTTTTATCAAATTATTTTTTTGCACTATGAAAATAAAAAATACATTCTTCCACCTTCTTTTTTCTTATTTTGTTTTCTGTGTTAGAGAAAATTCAAACTTATCTAAAGATATTGGTTCAAATACTTTTAAATAATAGGGTTTAATATCTTTATACAAATTACTAACATAAATAACAGCTCCATGTTTCGTCGTCACTCTTAAATTAGGAAATGTCTTTATCATGGTTTCATTATTCCAAAAAGTATTTACCATATTGCTAACCCATTCTATTTCATATAAATCTCTACAAACTTCTATATACTCTTGTCCATCTTTTAATTCAATATGATGTTCGTCCACAATTCTTGTAAAGAACATTTGCATAGCAAAGCTAGAAATCATCCAATCTATAAACATAAATACGACTATGACTATACTAGCTGTCTTTAGAAACTTAGGCGGTATTTTATCAATTACCTTGTCCATTCTAGGGTTAATTATTTTTAATAAGACTACACCTAAAACACCCCAAGCTATAGAAAAGGTTAAACAAATTCTACCTTGTAAGTTAAAAGCCATATTAGAATAATCCCACCATTTTACATGAAAGACTAATTCTCCTAATAAACTAATTAAATATTCTACAATAGAGCCTAATATAAAACCACCTAAAAATAATGTTATATTATTTTTCTGGCATTTTTGTAAACCAACTATCATAGCCACTGCACCAACGCCATAAATAGCACAAAAAGGTCCATATAAAAAGCTTTTTCTACTTTCGATAACCCCTTCTGCTAAAAATGCAAATAATGTTTCTACTAAAAATCCTAAAATACTATATAATACAAAATAAGCTAAGATTCTCCCAACGGTTATTCCCCATATAGTAAACTCTTTTTTTGCTTTTTCTACAGTAACTGGTTGCATTTGTTTTTCTTCTTGCACTGGTATTTCTATTTGGCCTTCTATTTTTTCTTTGTTTTCTTCAATTGGTTCATCCAATAATTCGTCTACTTCTTGTTTTTCCATAAAATTCTCCCTTATTCTCTATTCCTACTATACCTCAAATACTCTCTATTTGTCAATATTTACACATTTTTTGCATATTAAGATATTATGAAGAAAAAAGAAAATATCTTAACTTACTACCTCTCAATAATTCTGAAATAAAAATCCTTTTTTAAATTTTGTCCAATTTCT
>CATZDQ010000057.1 GCA_958417695.1 uncultured Clostridiaceae bacterium
GACCCAACTACTAGTGAAAAAGGAAAAATAGACAAAACGAATAGTGGAGATACTAGTTGGTACGATTATAATGCTAAAAAATGGGCCAATAGCCAAACAGAAGATGGAAGTATGTGGGTATGGATACCCAGATATGCGTATAAAGTAAACGAAACCGATAAGACTTTTGATATAAAGTTTTTAATCGGAACAACCGATACTTATTATGATGAAAGTGGAAAAATTCAAACAGCTAAACGCTGTAACAGAATAGATGAATTGGTAGATACTTCTGCAGGTTATACTGTTCACCCAGCTTTCACTGATGAAACTTCTATTAGTTATAGAAATGGTGGATGGGATAAAGAACTAACCGGAATTTGGGTAGCTAAGTTCGAAGCAGGATATGCAAGTCGGAAATAATAGTGCACCAGTCAAAGCAAGTAGCGTAAGCTATTCACAAAGTAGTAGCTGGGTAAAAAACATAGAAGCAGGGATGCAAGAGGATTCTAGTCAAACAGCACGTAACTGGTTAGATGGAATTTATGGTTCTACTAAAACAGCTATTAAGTATCCAACATTTCAACCAATTACTTATAGCATGAATTATATTGGTCATAATGATGCTTTTAATATAGTAAAAGCTATGACCGAAGATGGAAATATATATGGACTAACAGAAAGTGCTGATTCTCACTTAATGAAAAATAGTGAATGGGGAGCAGTAGCCTATTTATCACAAAGTAGGTATGGCTTAGATAAACAGGAAGTATGTATTAACAATGTAAGCTTAAATAGTGGAGGAACACCAAGAACAAGCACAGCAGGGAAAAGCGGAGTGGATAGTGTCTATGCCGTAACAGGGTGCACAACAGGTTCTACAAGTGCTGGAGAAACAGTAAAGACTATGGAAAATATCAAAGGAACTACTGGAAACACAGCCAATAATGGCGTATATATATGGAATCAATTAAACGGATGCAAGGCAAGCTCTACAGGAACTATTTATGGAATTTATGATTTAAGTGGAGGAACATGGGAAAGAACAGCAGCCTATGTAGCTAATGGGAATGATAGCTTAAAAAATTATGGAGCAAGTATTGCTTATCAAGGAAATACATTAAAGACAGTCAGTGACAAGTATACGACAGCTTATCCATTTGATAGTAATACAGATAACACAAGTATAACTATTAATGCTGCAAACTTAAATACAGCAAGCACAAATAACTACGAAAAGAATACATTAATCTATGGCGATGGTGTCCGTGAGACATCTACAGCCGGAATTGGAAGTACATCGTGGTATAGTGACTATTCATCTTATCCAAGTTTGGATTCTCCATTTTTAATTCGCGGAGGTCATTTATGGGGTGCCTCAGGTACAGGTTTCTTCTTTTTAGGTCATAATAGTGGAGGCAATCATTATAGCAGTGGGTTCCGTGCGGCATTAGTTGTATCTTAATATTTTAAAATAAAGATAATATAAAGAAATTAGTTTTGAAATAAACTAATTTCTTTTTGCTTATGAAAGAATATAAAAATAAAGAAGGAAGCAATTTATGAAAAAGGAAAAGAAAAAAGAGAAGAAATGTTAGTATAAATACAAGCAATTTAACAAAAATAAAAAGAAATACCACCGTTTTTTAAATTCCTGTGGATAAAATATATAAAAAAATAAGAAAAATTGAAAAAGTACTTGATTTTTCTAATAACTTGTATTAAAATTTAATCGAAGTGGAGCAAAGTGGTGCAAAGTGGAATAAAATGTCCAGGAGGTGAAACAAAGTGTTAATCGGTGAATATGAACATTCTCTAGATGTAAAGGGCAGATTGATTATGCCATCAAAACTTAGAGAAGACATGGGAGAAAAGTTCATAGTAACAAAAGGATTAGACGGTTGTTTATTTGGATTTTCACAAAAAGAATGGGCTAACTTTGAAGAAAAATTAAAAACACTTCCACTTACCAATAAAAATGCTAGAGATTTCGTCAGATTTTTCTTATCTGGTGCGACAGAATGCGAAATTGATAAGCAAGGTAGATTCTTAATTGCTGGAAACTTAAGAGATTATGCCAATATGGAAAAAGACGTTGTCATTATTGGTGTAGGAACAAGACTAGAAATTTGGAACAGAGATAAATGGAAAACTTATAACAGTGATGAGAATATTTCAGCAGATGAAATTGCAGAAAATATGACAATGCTTGGTATATAACTTGCAAAAGTTTATATAAATTACACAAAAGATAAAACATTTAAATTACAAAAGACAAAAAGCATACAAAAGATAAGATTAAAAAAGAAGATTTACAAAAGAAAAAACAAAAGTAAAGTGCACAAAAGATAAAATTAAAAAAGTTTTTACAAAAGAAGATACATAAAAACAAATCCAAACCAAAGAAAAGGATTGGAGATACAAAGGACAAGTTTATCATTTTTAATAAACTAACACAAAAGAGAAAAGTAAATACATACAAAGGATAAAAAGAAAAAAATACAAAAGAAACACGAAAGAAAAAAATTCAAAATGGCATTGACAGTTGGTATTTTTATAATACCAACTGCTTATGCTATTATTGCTCTATCAATTGATGAGGTGGAATATTGGAATTTGTACATAAACCAGTTATGCTAACAGAATGTATAGAAGGACTACAGATTAAACCAGAAGGTATTTATGTAGATGGCACACTAGGTGGCGCGGGACATAGCTTAGAAATTGCAAAAAGGTTATCTAGTCAAGGCAGATTAATTGGTATTGACCGAGATGAGGAAGCATTGCAAGCTGCTAAAGAAAAATTAAAGGAATATACTAATATTACTTATGTACATGGAAATCATGATGAAATAAAGCAAATTTTAGAAGAATTATCCATTACAAAAGTAGATGGTATCTTACTAGATTTAGGCGTATCTTCTTATCAACTAGATGAAAGAGCAAGAGGTTTTAGCTATATGGGTGATGCGAAATTAGATATGCGTATGGATAGAACTCAAAGTTTAACAGCTTATGAAGTCATTAATACCTATACAGAAGAAAAACTTATTCAGATTTTACAAGATTATGGAGAAGAGCGATTCGCTAGACAAATTGTAAGCCATATAGGTAAGGCTAGAAAAGAAAGACCAATTGAGACAACTTCTCAGTTAGTAGATATCATCAAAAATAGTATTCCACTAGGAAAACAAAAAGATGGACATCCGGCTAAAAGAACTTTCCAAGCAATTCGTATAGAAGTTAATAATGAAATAGAACCACTATTTCAAACCATTGAACAATCTATAGAGGTACTAGGAAATGCTGGGAGATTATGTGTATTAACATTTCACTCTTTGGAAGATAGAAATGTGAAAAAAGCAATGACAAAAGCAGAGGGGATATGTACTTGTCCAAGGGATTTACCTTATTGCGTTTGTGGTGCTAAAACATTAGGAAAGATTGTTAACAAAAAACCAATCATAGCAAACATGCAAGAACAAGCAGAAAACCCAAGGTCTAAGAGCGCAAAGTTAAGAATCTTTGAAAAAATAGAATAAAATGAACTAGAAAAAACAGAAGAAATGAGGTGAAAACATGGCATACCAAAGATATGGTGGTGGATATCAATATGAAACAACACCTAGAAAATTGGAACCGGAATATGAACCAATTAGAACAAATCCATATCCTAAAAAGCAAAGTACAGCAAGAAAAGTAGAAAAAACAAATACTAGAAAAAAAGCAAAGGCAAAAAGAAAGTTAAAACCTAAGGCTAAATTAGTATTTTCTATTATGGCTGGATTTATTATTTTGTTTGGTATTAGCTATCAAAATTCACTAATTACAGAGACGTTTAATAAAAAAGAAGATTTAAAGAAAAGCTTAAGTGCTGTTCAAAAAGAAAATGAACAGTTACGTGTAAATATAGAAAATAGTTTGAATTTAAATAACATAGAACAGTTAGCAAAAGAAAAATTAGGTATGCAAAAGTTGGATAATGCACAAAAGAAATATATTAGTTTGGACAAAAAAGACTATGTAGAACCTGCCACAGAAGAAGTGGTTATTCAAAAAGAAGAAAGTTTATGGCAAAAATTAATAGAAGGATTAACCAAAAGTATTCGATAGTATCAATCTTTTTTAGAAAAAAAGGTGGTACTATTTTTTTGAAAAAGTAAAAGGAAGCAAGAGATGAAAGATTATGTTTTTAGAAAGGAATATCTATATATTTATCTATCTAAATTTTGTTATGCATTTTCCAATGCATTAGTTTCTATTTTTGGGGTAGTCATGTTATATAAAAATGGAATGGGGATTACTAGTTTACTACTTTTGTATGGTATTCGTTTTGGTATAATGGGGCTTTGTTCACCACTATGTATGAAAATTGCTAGTAAGTGGGGTGTTGCTAATTGTACACTAATTTCCCATGTTTTTAGAATGTTAAGTTCCTATCTGATTTTGTTTGTAACACAAGAGCAGATGATATTATTAGTCTTATTTCTAGCGTTACCAGGGGCTATTTCAAATCCTCTTGATAATGCTATTTCTAGTAAATATGTAGAAAACAGCCATAGAGGGAAATTTAATAGTCTGAAAACCATTATGCAGATATTAGGACAAGCCTTAGCAAGCGTAGTAGTTGGTTGGAGTGTACTGGCTCAAAAAGAAATAGGTTTATTAGGAATCATGGCTATTTTCTTTATAGCCGATTATATCTTTACCTGTAAAATAGATTATAAACCAGTACATGCTAAGAAAAATACTTTATTAGCAATAGGACAATATATTAGAAAATGTCCCAATTCCTTAAAGCAATTCTATAGTTTACAAACTTTTCAAATAATAGAAAGATTATTCTTGCCTTTATATGTATATTTAACCCTGAAGGATTTTGTGGCTTTCACAACAGTAGTTACTATTTCGTTATTCATACAAGTGGTAACGGTGTTTCTGACAGGAAAAATGGCAGATAGAAATTTAAAGAAAACAAATTCCATAGTTAGCCTTTGTAAAATGGCCATTTCTACTATTTTTTTAGTGAGTAAAAATAAAGTAGTGGTTTCTGGTAATAAAATGATAAGTGATAATTTTGAGAAAATTTATAATACTTCTTTGAATACGATAGCACAAAATGAAATGAAAAATAGCCCAGAGGAACAAACCTTCTTATCTACCGTTTGTCAAATGTGTTTGTGCTTCACAGAAGTAGTTGTTTTTTTAGGACTTTCTATGATTTCTATCTTCTTAAAGGAACAAGTTTTTATTTGGATTTTTGCGTTATCTATATGGGCAACGGCTATGATGATGCAAATGATGAATCAGATGATAACTAAAAAATAGGATAATTATTTAGGAAAAATCTATATGAAGTAAAAGAGAACCTTTTCTTTATATAGATTTTTTTTTAAGGGAAGTTCTGGCTAAGATTTAAAGTCATAAAACTATAGTTTAGTAATACAAATAATAATAAGACAAAAGGTGAAAAGAGGTTTTAAGATTGAAAAAAGAAAGAAGAAGAAAAGTAGAAAAAGCCCATATAGAACCTAAGGAGAAAAAGAAAAGGGATACGCAGAATCAGAAACTAAAAAGAAAAATAGAAAAAGAGATGAAAAAGCAAGATACCAGTAAAGAAATCAAGAAACTAAAAAATAAAAAACCGATTAATTTTAGAAAGTTAAATAAAAAGGAAAATCGAAATACAGAGCCTATTGGTAATATATCTAGAAAGAAAAGAATTTTATATGAGTTATTTATAGCTATTCTCATATTAACAGCTTTAGCGGGAAGAATTGGATATATTCAATTTGTACAAGGTAGTGAACTACAAGCCATGGCTTATGTGCAACAAACATTGGACCGCCATATTAATCCTAAGAGAGGGACCATTTATGATGCAACTGGAAAAAATATTTTAGCAGTTAGTTCTACGGTGGAAACTGTAACGGTAAACCCTGTAAATATTGCTGTCAAAGATAGAGAAAAAGTGGCGAAAGCTTTAAGTGAAATTTTTTCTTTGGATTATGATACGATTTTAAAAAGAGTCAGTAAAAGAAGTTCTATTGAAACAATTGTAAAAAAGGTGGAAAAGGAAAAGACAGATGAATTAAGAATATGGATGAAGGATAATCATATTACGACAGGTATTAACATTGATGAAGATACTAAAAGATATTATCCCTATAATTATTTAGCTTCCCAAGTTATTGGTTTTTGTGGTAGTGATAATCAAGGTTTAGATGGTATAGAGGCGATTTATGATGAGACTTTAAAAGGGAGCAAGGGGAAAATTACAAAGATGACAGATGCAAAAGGTGGTGATATTGCTCAAACCACAGAAAATTATGTACCAGCGATAGATGGAAATGATTTAATTTTATCCATAGATAGTACCATTCAAGGAATTGCAGAAAAATATCTAAAAGAAGCTTGTATTGATAATGTGTGTACAGATGGTGGTAATATTATTGTTATGAATCCTAAAACAGGTGATATTCTTGCTTTAGCAGGATATCCAAATTATAATTTAAATGAACCATATTCACCGAATACAGAGGAATTAAAAAGTACATGGGGTAGTTTATCGCAAGCGGATAAAAGTAAGAATCTACAGGCGATGTGGAGAAATAAGGCTATTTCAGATACCTACGAACCGGGTTCTACTTTTAAGTTAGTAACTGCTTCTGCAGCATTAGAAGAAGGGCTTACCACTACAGATAAAGAAGGAGAATTTTGTTGTACTGGTTCTATTGAAATTGCAGGGACTAGAATGAAATGTTGGAGATATTATAGACCACATGGACCAGAAAGTTTAAGGCAAGCTTTGATGAATTCTTGTAATCCAGTATTTATAGGTTTAGGTCAAAAAATTGGAGTGCATAAATATTATGAATATTTAAATAAGTATGGTTTTTTAAGAAAAACAGGTATTGATTTACCAGGGGAAGCAAAGGGAATTTTCTTAGCAGAAAATAAAGTGGGTCCTGTAGAACTTCGGAACAATTGCCTTTGGCCAAAGATTTGAAGTAACGCCTATTCAAATGATTAGTATGGTTTCTACTATTGCAGGCGGTGGTATCTATACACAGCCTAGAATTGTGAAAGCAACAGTAGATAGTCAGACAGGAGAAAGAAAAGAAGTAGAAGTGATAAAAAAAGAACGTGTTATTTCTGAAGAAACAGCTAAGAATGTACTAAGTATGATGGAAAGCGTTGTAGCAGAAGGTACGGGTAAGAATTCACAAGTAAAGGGGTATCGTATTGGTGGAAAAACAGGTACTTCAGAAGATGGTGTTAATACTGGTAAATATGTAACTTCTTTTATAGGGGTTGCACCAATTTCTGACCCACAAGTTTGTATTTTAGTTACTTTATATAACCCAACTGGTGAAGGTGGTCACCAAGGTGGAGGTGTAGCAGCACCAATTGGTTCCCAGATATTTGGAGAAGTCTTACCATATCTAGAAATTAAGATGGATGATGAGACAAAAATTGAAAATGTAGAACAAGTAGCCGTTCCAGAAGTGGTGGGTATGAGTTTAAAAGAGGCAGATAAGGTGCTAAAAGAAGCGGGACTAGAAATGTATATAGAAGACCAAACAGAAGGAATCGATAAAGCTAATACGGCAGTTAAGTTGCAAACACCAAGTAAAGGAATTATGGTAAAAAAGGGTAGTAACGTATTTGTAGAGTTCTAGGGATAAACAGGAAATATTAAAAAAGGATATACAAAAAATTATTTTATAAGGTTTTCAGAAAAATAATGAAAATAAGGTAATAGAGAAAAATAAATAGTATAGGAAAAGCCCAAATACTCCCTAAAAAAGAGAGTATTTGGGCATATTGCTATGGCTGTTTTTCAATCCATCGGTGACCTATTAAAACTATATCAGAAAATTTTGAATTGACCAGTTCTTGCATGACACTACAGGTACAGTTGGGATTTGCAGCAAGTGTATTTGCAAGTTCAAGTGCATAAGATTGATTATCAGAAGTGTAGAGATAATAGCTCATGGTTGCACATTTTTGGGCTATGGATTTCAAAGTGCTTTCTCCAGCAATTTCAGAATTTGCAATTATCAGCCAAACACTAGGAAATTCTGATTCTGTAAGTTTTTCCAATACATGATTGGTGCTATTAGGATTTACACAAAGAACACTTGCAATGGCTGTGGCGTAAGACTCAATATTAGAAGTGTAGATATAATCATACTCACTACTTGCGTTAATACTTGCACATTTTTCTGCTACTTTTAATAAATTTTCTTCATTAGCCAGGGGACAACTAGCAACGCTAAGCCACTCAAGAGGACTTTTAATATTTGCTTGATTGTCCAAATATTCTATCATTTGCTGTTTAGAACTGGAATTATTTTCTTCTAATTCCTCTGTATTTGTACTGGATTCTTCTACGTCGCTGGCATTTAAGGAAGAGTCTTCTACCTTACTTGTATAGGAAGGTAATTCTTTTATGTGAATCGTTCTTTCTTCCATATCTTTAAATTCCTCAAGTTCCGATATCCGTTTTTTTAATGAATATTCGGAAGAATCATGATTAAATTTCAATGATTCTAATTGTGATTTTAGCGAGGAGACTTCTTGCCGAAGTTTATCACACTCTACAGAAGTTACGATTCCACATGCTGTCAGATAAACAATCATTAAAAAACCAATGGTTACCAAAGCAATCTTTTTTTTCATGTTACATTCCTCCTATAAACTTTATGGTTGAGTTCTATATAGAGTAAACACCAAAAGTGAGAGAAAGTTCCTTTCACTAATTAGTGATAATAGGGTAAAAAATAATACGAAATAGTATTATACTAATTTTATTATACTAAAATTTTAGAGGAAAATAAATTTATGTAAAGCTTATTTGAGACTGTTAATCGACATAATTTTAAATAAATATAAATTTTTTATAATACAGCATTGTAAAAGTTTTTGTGTTTTTATATTTTATGAAAGAGACAAATTTCTATATGGTTTATTAATAAGTGAATGTTAATTTTAATATAAATAAAAGGTTGTTTTAATTAAAAGATTTTTACAATAAAAAATATTTGAAAAAATGGATGAAATGTAAATAATATAGAAGTAAAAAATGAAGAACAATGGTTACAAGAATAAAAGGAAAAATATAGGATTCTTAAAAAAATATCTTATACAAAAAACTTTAAATTATTTTATTATGCAAACTTGTAAACAAATGACTTGACTATAAAATTAAAAAGTATAAAAAGAAATATTATAATTAATAGAAATAAAATGTGTAAATATTGACTTTAACCGAAAGGTAATATAAAATTAATAAAGAAGA
>CATZDQ010000058.1 GCA_958417695.1 uncultured Clostridiaceae bacterium
ATTTATCTATATAGCTCTTTTATTTTCTTCTACTTCTTCATTTTCATTATCATTTTGCATAGGTTGGTTATCTTGATTAATGACTTCTAGACTGGCAACAGAAACTTCATAAGCTACCCTAATTTCTGCTGTACCATCCTCATGTTTTTTCTCATATTGTCTAGATTGTACTCTACCAATAATTCTAACTTCTGTTCCAACAGGTACATTCTCACAAAACCTAGCATTACGTCCCCATGCAATACAAGGAATATAATCTGACTTATTATAAGCTCTATTTACTGCTAATAAGATATCGGATATTTCTCTTCCAAATGGTGTTTTTCTGTAAATTGGTTTTTTACAAATGTAACCATCTAAAGTAACTTCGTTAGAAGTATTTTCTTTACTTGGCTTGAATTCCTCTTCTTGATTCTCTGCAAACTTAATTTCTTTTGCAAAAACAGTTAATACTAATCTGTTCTTCTCATTTTCATAACTGTTGTATGATCTAAATTGTCCTTCAATAACTACATTTTTTCCTGGTATTAAATCTTCTTCTAATAATAATCTTTCGGAGATAGTAATTGGTATAATATCCGCATTTCCGCTTAAACGTGGGACACTTAAGTCGAATATGTAAAATTTCTCTCCATAAATCTCATGACTAAATCTTTTATCGCTGGTTACTTTTCCAACTAAGACTAATTGGTTATTCTCTGAATAATTTGTATTCAATTTGATTTCCTCCCCTTACTTGTTTATCTAATGTATTCTATTCATGTAGTTTTTCTTTTAGAATATTTTTTCTTACAAAATCTATTATACTACCTTTTTTTGGTTTTGTCTACATAAAATGTTATTTTTTCTAAAATTTATCCATTTTCTCCCTTATTCGACTGTATTTGACAGGATTTCTAAGATATTATTTTTCCATATAATAATAAAATTGTTTCTACACCCATCCTATAACTCACTTGTTTTTCTGAATCTGCCTCTATATCTACAGATATTTCTTGTGCTTCTATCGTACGATGTTTTATATCTTGAATATTCCTTTGTACACATAGTAGCATAGTATCTTCTGTAACAGATGAAGCTGTGATTGTTGCCTTGGAATTAAAGCCATACGTAATAACTGTCAACTCTAAATTGTCTAATATATTTAAATTATTGGCTATATCTGAGTTAACTACTAAATATTTAGTTCCTTCTAATAATTTTTTAAATACTTCTATATTTTTAAATTCTCTAGCTAATAAAACGGTCTCAAATTTAATGTTTTTAATATTTTCTATACTTTTCTCTTTTATGAATAGTATGGAAGACTCACTAACTTGTAGTTGGTCCTTTAATTTCTTTTTCATCCAGTTTTCATTAGCCTCATCTGCTATAATTCCAATAAAAGCCATTTTCATTCTCCTCAATTATAATCTTTATAGGTATCTTTCCCATTTTCTTTTGCTTTTATACTTGCTTTATAGAAATTTATGGCAAGACTCTTTGGGTTCCATTACTATCTATGATATAATTTTCCGGATAAATCAATTCTGATACAGTAACAACTTGGTAACCTTTTTCCTCTATAATATGATGCAATAAACCATCTAAACTATCTGCTGTATGTTTCGTTCCATTATGACTTAAGATAATACTTCCTGGCTGTAATTTTTTTTCTATTCGTTTCCACATCTCCTCTCCTGTAAGTCCCGTATAATCTAATGTATCTAAATTCCATTGGATAGCAGTATGTCCCTGTGATTTAGCTGCTTTTAACACGGTATCATTATATTCTCCATAAGGACCTCTATACAAGGTAGTTTTGTTTCCGGTTATGGCTTCTACTTTTTGATTACATGCTTGTATTTGTTCAATATTCTTTTCTAAAGATAATTGATTCACATGTGGATGCCCATCAGAATGATTTCCGAATTTCATGTCCAGCTGCTGCCATCTTTTTTACCGCCTCTGCATTCTTTTCTACAAAATCACCTACTACAAAAAAAGTAATATGTACTTTATATTTAGATAATGTATCTAAAATATTATCTATATCTTCTGCACCGCCATGCACAGTTCATAGTAAAGGCTATTTTCTTATCTTGTGTTGCTACATTATAAATTGGTAAGTCCTTAGTAGATGCAGCTGTTTGTATGGCATCTGCAGGATTGGTTAGCATAAATGCCATAACTAATAAAACCACGACCGTTACTAAAGAAAGTAAATATGTCTTTATTTTAGATTGATTAAATACAATAAACATGGAAAACCTCCTAAGATAAACTATTGTATGTATATGTTCTGTCTATGTTATTTATTCCATTTCGTATTTTATCTATTCATATATTTTTTGTCGAAATTTGTTGGAAAAAATTGTATTTTTTCTATTGACTTATATAATTGTCTATTGTATATTCTAGTTAAGCTGAACTATTGGCTTAAGTATGTGGTATTATATAGTTACTTATTTAATGTAAGAATATTGCTATTCACAACAAGGAGATTATTATAATGAAAAAAATAATCAGTACAATCGTAGTATTGACATTATTTCTATCACTACCTGTTTATGCCGCAGAAGCAGAAACTGGTTCTTCAATAGTAGTTGACGAGCAGATTTCTACTTACTCAACTACTCTATTAAATTATGCAGACAATTTTTATTTTTCTTATTCGACTACCATTACAGTACCATACAATGCCAATGTCACACTAATTTACGGTGCAAACATTGTCTCTGGTTCTTCCCGGAATATGGAAATAAAAATTGCTAAAGAAGGCAGTGAATTTTTAAGTTACTTTAAAGAATACTCTGCTGGTTCTGGGGCTAAAGTAGAACACCTTAACTTGTCTGCTGGTACTTACAATGTACAATTTTGGGGTGATAGTGGAACAGAATATCGTGGCGCTATTAACATGTACATTCCTTAAAGGAATGTAGAGTAACTCGTAAATTTTAAGCAATATTCTCCCACATACTTAGGGTGCAAGTAACTTTTTGCACCCTTTTATATAAATAGGTAGTGTAAAATAAAATATGAAAAAAATGGTAGACATAAGTTAATTAAGACTTATCCTTCTAACCTATTATAATATGCTTTATAAAATTTTATAAAGGCTGAAATGAATAGGATTTGCCTAGCGTTTACAAAATTTTAAAAGCACATAGATTTTAGTTAAGAGGATACATAATTAATTTAGTCTAAGGGGGTAAATCCTTTTTTGAAGAAATGCTTTAATATCAGCACTTTAAGCCATTTTTTATATAAAAACTTTACACAACCTAAAATAAAAGGAGAATGTTTATGAAAAAATTAATTCCATTCTTATCCGGTATTTTAGTAACTATTTTAATAATCTTCATACTTTGGTATACTAGAAACTTCGTCATTCTAAATAGCCTAAATCGTAAAGCACAAGAAACGAGCAAAATAGAAAACTACACTATGCAATCTACTTCTTATGCAGATACTACCTATTTTATTGCAGAAGCTTATTATATGAAAAATAAATCTTGGAATGTAAACACAACTTATTATACAGCTTCTAGCCAAACACCATCTTCTATTAAAGTATACAAAGACCAAGATTCTGCAATTACTTTATACACCCGCAATGAAACTACTACCGTCAAACTAGCAGAAGAACCATTTGGACGTATTGCTATGTTTAATCCTTTAGAAAATCAAAATCTATTTTCTCTGGCTTTACAAAATATCTCTAGAGAAATGTGTAATGGAAAAGATTGTTACTCTTTGTGTGTAAATAACATTAGATATTGGATAGATAATGAAACCGGACTTACTATTCGTATTTTAAATTTACAAGAATATTCCAAGCAGCAGTCCACTATTTTGACTGATTATCATTATACATTTAACCATGTTACTGATGATAACATTGTAAAACCAGATATTTCTAATTATACTATCCTACCATAAGAAAATAAGAAGATATGTTGTTTTGGCATATCTTCTTATTTTTCCTTTTTAAGCTCTATCTTTTTCTTAAACGACTTTTACTTAAATAAACGTTTTACCTCTTCTAATGCTGCCATATCTTCCTCCTTTTGTAGAAATACATTTTTAGAATGGTGGCATAGTGGACAGGACCAATCTTCGGATAAATTTTCCCATTTTTCCTCTTGTTTTTCTTCATCATAAATATAGCCACACTTTGTACATTTATATTGTTCCATTTTCTTTTTTCCTCCTCTAATTATCCAAAAGAAAAATTATTCTTTAAACATTACTCTGTTCTTAAAGCATCTACCGGGTCCTTTTTGGCTGCCATTTTTGCTGGTATAAAGCCACCTATTAAAGTTAATATAACACTGATGATAATTAAAATAATCGCATGTACTGGATTTAACTGTGCCACATTTGGTAAATCTGTTAGGCTCTCTATTACTTGGTTAATTGGTATTGTTAATAACCATGCTATACCAATAGCTAATAGTCCTGAACATATACCTATAATAAAAGTTTCTGCATTAAAGACTCTTGTAATATCTTTCTTTCTAGCACCAATCGCTCTTAAGATACCAATTTCCTTCGTTCTTTCTAAAACAGAGATATAGGTTATAATACCTATCATAATAGAAGATACCACTAACGAAATAGCTGAAAAAGCAATTAATACTACCGTAATGGCATCCATAATATTGCCTGATAAAGCAGTAATCGTTTTTGCATAATCTGTATATAAAATCTTTTCCTTTTCTTCTTTCTCATCATTATAAGCATCTAAATAGGCTAAAATCTTATCCTTGGTATCAAAATTCTTTGGATAAATTTGTATAGCACTTGGTGCTTCATCTTTCCCTAAATAGGCTAAGATAGTTTGTTTTGTTTTTTGACCTTCTATTGTTTCTAAGTCAAATTTTTCTCCTGTTAGTACATTATAATTTGCTTCTGTTTGCGCCTTTACTACATCTGAATTTTCATTTTGGTCAAGAACATATTGCATTAATTTCTCTGTATAGGTAAATCCATTTCCACTTAATTTAGCAAATTCATTATCTTTTTTACCTCTAATAACCCCACTTATTTTTAAAGTAATACTACTTTGCGTTTGGTATAATTCATCATAATTCGTATTTAGCGTAAAGTAGTTTCCTACTTTTTGATACAATCCTTCATTCAATACTAATTTGAATTCTTTTCCTAGTAATTCTTCAAAAGAAATCGCTTCTTGATTTTGATAACCTAAAGCTTCTAGTATACGACTATCCACTCTATTTTTTTCATCTACTAATAGCAATAAATCTTCTTTTTCTTCTGGCATTTTTCCATAAATCAATTCAAAGTTATCGGTAATAATGGAGTCTTTTTGTGTTTCATCTATTTGTTCTGGTAATGGAAAGAATAAATTATCCGTTTCTAATAATTTCGTTTTTCCATCTACTTTTGCTAAAATATTTAATTTTGTTGCTCTTATATAACTGATTCCACCAATCCAATTAGCATCAATCTTGTCAATATATTCTTTATACTCTGTCGTAATATGATTTTGGTGAATCATCTCTTGCATTTGTTTTAAAGGATAGACTTCTTTTGCATCTGGATATTCCTCTTTTTCTGCTGATGCATGATTAGCCGCCATTTTCATCATATCTTCTTCACTCATTTTCATCGCTTGGGCAGATATGGTAATGGGCATTTGAGATAGTGTGTCCCTTTCAAATTGGTCAATTTGAATTTTAAAACCATTCGATAACGATAAAATAAGAGCAATTCCTATGATACCAATACTAGAAGCAAATGCTGTTAGTAAAGTTCTTCCTTTTTTGGTTTTTATATTATTAAAGGAAAGTTTTAAAGCTGAAAAGAAGCTCATAGATGTTTTTACCAAACGATAATCTTCTGCCTCTTGCTCTTCTTCTCCTATAGGATTAGAGTCTTCTAATACTTTTCCATCTCGTATCTCAATAATACGACTGGCATATTCTTTAGCCAGTTCTGGATTATGGGTTACCATGATGACCAATTTATCTTTAGCAATCTCTTTAATTAATTCCATTATCTGAACACTCGTCTTAGTATCTAAAGCGCCTGTTGGTTCATCTGCCATAATAATATCTGGGTTATTTACTAAAGCTCTTGCAATGGCTACTCTTTGCATTTGTCCACCAGACATTTGATTTGGCTTTTTATGTATATGGTCTTTTAATCCAACTTGCTCTAATGCCTTTATAGCTCTTTGCTTTCTCTCTTTTGCAGGCACACCACTTAAAGTCATAGCCATCTCTACATTATCTAATATACTAATATGATTAATCAAATTATAGTTTTGGAAGATAAATCCTACACTATTATTACGGTAAGCATCCCAATCCTTATCTTTAAAATTTTTGGTAGACTTTCCATTAATAATTAAGTCTCCTGTATCGTATTGGTCTAAGCCACCTATAATATTCAATAAAGTAGACTTTCCACTACCACTAGGTCCTAATATGGCTACAAATTCATTTTTCCTAAATTGGATACTAACACCATCCAATGCCTTTTGTATAAACCCTGCTGTTTGATAACTTTTACTAATTTCTTTTACCTGTAACATACTTTCCTCACTTTGTTATAAATTTCCCATTTTATTTTATGGTCTTTCTTACTTAGAAATGCCTATTTTCCGAATTAAAATCCCAGCTTTTTAAAATTACCCTTTGGAGCCTGTAACTTCACTTCTATTTTAGCATGTTCTTTAGCTACCACTTTTATAAAATTTTCTCCTTTAGTCAATGTCACCCTGGCCATTTGTGTTACGTCCATATTGTTATTTTCTTTAGCTTCTACAATCGTTTGCACCTCACCATTTGCTTTTACTAAAACTAATTTAGCCTGTCCCTGGCTGTTTTTCAATAAATATCGTATATCAATAGTCTCGTCTGATGTGGCTTGGTATGTCCATATCATTCCCATACCTTCTAATTCCATATTTGCTTCATAGGTTGTATCTATAATACTCTGCTCTTGCATAAATAAATTGTAAGAATTCTCCTTGCTAACCATTTTATCTATATTCGTATAAATCTGGTTCATAGGATGAAGTAAGCCTTGTATAACTATATAACCTACTACCATTAAAACAAGCACAATGCCTATACAGATGCCTATCCATACTTTTTTCTTCATATCAAATCCTCCTTTGTTCTTTTTTCTATCCATTTCTCAAAATCTTCTTGGTCTCTTACTATTAAACTTGCCATGCTTTCCTTATAATTTTGTAATGGAATTGTAAGGAAAGCTTCCTCTAAAATTGGTAAAAGTTGCGGTTTATATGGTACTATTTCTTTCATATTACGAATAACCTCTCTTACCACTGCTGGTTTGCTATCTTGTAATAAAGAAATATAACTTTCTATATTGTTTTCTAATTTATGCTCTATATCCCATCTAGCATTTTTAGCCACTAAACGGATTGCTCTCATTTTCACATAAGTATGTTCATTCTGAAGTAATTGTAAAAAATCATCAAAATAAACATATACTGCATTCGATATTAGAGTTTGCTCTTCTAAAAACAATAAGGCCTGGTAAGCTTGATTATCATCCCTATCTTGTAATAAAGCAACAGCCTGTTCCATTGTTAACATCCTCTCACCTCTTTTTCTTTAGTGCACATAGTATACCATATAATTCCAAAATAAGAAACTATTTTTTAGGTAGTTTTATAATTATAAATGTCCATGTGTACCTGGTCCCGATGGACAAAAATATCCTTAGGGGACACCTATTTACTAATTTTTATACTTTTTAAAGCGTCTATCCTTACAGATGACGCTTTTCTAGGTCTTTTATTTTTACTTCTATATTTTACATTTTCTTATTAAAGTTAGTGTATGTATCTTTTCTTGTATAGCTACTTTTAAATATAACTTTTCAGTTACTATATCTTTATTGATAGAAAAATTTGTTTCTATTCTGTCTTTAGAACAACCAAAATTTGCTTCTGGAAAATATTGTTTTCCATTTTCATCTATCACGGAAAGACTCTGCTTTATTCTTTGTGTTGTATCATCATATTTTCGTTCAATCACTTCATCAAATCCATCTATTGTTGCTATAAAGGCCATACTTGTTTCTGATACAATTGCTTTTTCTAATTGTATACCGGCTATTGGTTTTTCTAATATATATTCTATATTACTTCTTTGATAAAATTGTTCTGGCACTTCTATTTCTAGATTCCAAATAGCATTAGAAATTGGTTCTGACTTACTCTTTTTTTCTTCTGGTATCATTTCATAATATCTTAAATCCAAAATTTGCACTTTTAATTTTCGAGCCTTTGGAAAACCTTTTTTAGAAGTCGCCTGCACATTTGCCACAACTCTATCTTTTGTATAAGTACTATAACCATAAGAAGCTGTATCATTATAATTTATAGTATCATATACACTACTTGGCTTTCCTTTAATTTGCTTATCTTCTCTTTCGTATTTCTCTGTTAAGGCTATATATGATTTATGGTCTGCTAGTACGTCTAATAACACTTCTTGTAATGTATGGGCATGCAAATACTTACTATGCCAATTTTCTTCTCTATATCTTTTATAAATTCTACTACTTTCTATATTTCTATTTCTCTTTTTATGGATTTCTTCTTTTCCTTTTTGTAGCTCGTAATTGAATGTGTTGTACACTTTTGCACAATGCCACATGATATCTTCTTTTATCTCTTGATTTATCTTTTGAGGTTTTAAAATATACTTAAAGTTCAAGCGTATCTTCATCACCTCTTTTCCATATTTTATATTATAGCATGCAGCACATATGTTCGTAATAGTTTTTTTGATTAAAAGTAGAAATCTCCTATAATATAAAAAATAATTCATCTGTGTCCCCCTGGACAAAACTGTCCATATGTACCTGGTACATATGGACAGTTTTAATCATACACTTCTATTGCTTTTATAATATTCCTTTTAATAGCACCTAATGTACATGTAATTAATGTTATTTCTCTTTCTCCTTGTGTTTGTTGATTTAAGCAAGTGGTATCTGT
>CATZDQ010000059.1 GCA_958417695.1 uncultured Clostridiaceae bacterium
TAACCATCTTCTTTTTGCTTTTCTAGACAAGCTCATCTCTCCTTGTTTCATAGATTTCTCTTTCGTATCCCCTTTTATGATTTTCTACCCTTTTTCTATTTTGCTTCATACCAATTTTGTGCTTCTGAGACTTCTACTTCTAGTGGTACAGATAATGTAATGGCATTTTCCATACATTGTTTTAATAATTGTTTGGCTTCTTCTTTTTCTTCTATTTTTGCTTCTAGTATCAATTCATCATGCACCTGTAAAACAATTTTTGTTTGCATCTGTCTTTTCTCTAATTCTTTTTGTAAATTTACCATTGCAATTTTCATAATATCTGCAGCAGTACCTTGGATAGGTGTATTCATAGCCACACGACTACCAAATTGTCTTACCATATAATTATTCGATTTCAGTTCTGGAATATACCTTCTACGATGAAATAAAGTTTCTACATAGCCATCTTCTTTTGCTTTTTCTACAATATCTTGCATAAATTTCTGAATGCCACTGTATTTCTCCAAATATTGTTCAATATATTGTTTGGCTTCTTTTCTAGAGACACCAATTTGCTCTGCTAAACCAAAATCACTAATACCATATACAATGCCAAAATTAACAGCCTTTGCCTTACTTCTTTGTTCTTTAGTAACTTCTTCAATGGGAATTCCTAACACTTTAGAAGCAGCTTGTTTATGGATATCTTCACCGTTTCTAAAGGCTTCTAACATATGCTCGTCTTGTGAAATATGGGCTAACACTCTTAATTCAATTTGTGAATAATCTGCATCAATAAATAGATAACCATCTGCTGGTTTAAATACCTTTCTTAATCGCTTTCCTAATTCAATTCTTGTAGGAATATTTTGTAAATTAGGTTCTGTAGAGCTAATCCTACCAGTTGCGGTAACCGTTTGATGGAAATAAGAGTGAATTCTATGTGTTTTTGAATTAATATAAGGTATCATTCCTTCTACATAAGTAGAATTTAATTTCATCAAACCTCTATATTCTAGAATTTTTTCTACAATAGGGTGTTCCTTTTTGATTTTTTCTAGAGCATCTACATCTGTGGAATACCCTTTCTTATTTTTCTTAGAAGTGGTTAAGTTTAATTTTTCAAATAAAATCGTACCCAACTGCTTTGTAGAATTTATATTAAATTCTTCTCCTGCTAGTTCATAGATTTCTTTCGTAAGTATCATAATTTGGTCTTTTAAAGTCTGTCCAAAAGCCTCTAGCTCTGTCTTATCTATATACATTCCTTGATATTGCATTTGTGCAAGTACCGTGACTAATGGCATTTCTATTTGTTCAAATAAATCTCTGGCATGGACTTCTTCTAATTTTACCATCAATACCTTTGCTAATCTAAAAATGGCATAAGCATATTTGGTTTGCTCTTCTTTCTTATCAGCTTGTACATCCCCCATTGCTTGAAATAGGTTCATTTGGTTGCTTGCTGGTTCTTTTTCTTCTGCCATAGCAGTTATATCCCAATCTAAATATTGCATGGTTAAGTCTGAAATAGGATAGTGGCTCATCGTTGGTTTTAGTAGATAGGCAGCAATTTCTATGTCAAATGCGACATTTTTTATGGTAATCCCCATTTCCTTTAAAAGTACATAATCTTCCTTACATTGAAATCCTATTTTAGAAATAGTTTCCTCTTCAAAGATTTCCTTTAAAAACGTAATATCTATCTGGTTACTATAATATACCGTCTCTTTAGTAGCTAAACTAATCGATGTCAATTTCTTTTTAATAATCTGGTCACTTGGTTTATCCTCTTGCTTTCCCAAAAAGTAAGCTACTTGTTTTTCTTGTAATAATTGTTCTTTTACTTTATGCATTTCTTCTGGTGAAGAAACTACTTCGATGCGGTAGTGAACGTCTGTTTTTGTTTCTCGCATAGTTGTACTTTGTCCTTCTGCCTTAAATGAAAACGGTCAATATAACGGTTAAAACGTAGTTTTTGGAACATTTCTAGAACAGTAGGTTTATCCCATTCTTGTTTTTTCATACTTTGAATGGTTTCTTCAATTGGTACTTCCAAATTGATGGTTCCTAATGTTCTAGAAAGCATAGCCAAGTCTTTATTTTCTATTAGCTTTTCTTTGGTCTTACCTTTTACCGTTGTAGCTTCTTCTTTTTCTAGTTGTTCATATAAATGGTCTATAGAGCCGTATTCTTTAATTAAGCTTAAAGCTGTTTTTTCTCCAATGCCAGGTACTCCCGGAATATTATCTGAAGTATCTCCCATTAATCCCTTAACTTCAATTAATTGTACTGGTTCTAAACCATATGTTTCTATAATTTTAGCACGGTCAAAGTCTTCTACTTCTGTTTTTCCCATCTTGGTCCTTGGAATTCTAACTAGAATATGGTCTGAAGTTAATTGAAAGGTATCTCTATCTCCTGATAAAATGGTTACTTCTAAGCCTTCCTTTTCTGCTCTTTTCGCTAGAGTGCCTAATACATCGTCTGCTTCATAGCCTTCTTTTTCAATAATGGTAATATGCATTGCTTGTAATATTTCTTTTATCATAGGCATTTGACTAGCTAACTCATCTGGCATACCATGTCTAGTTGCTTTATAGCCTTCATACATTTTATGTCTAGCAGTAGGTGCTTTTAAATCAAAAGAAACTGCTAAATATTCTGGTTGCAAATCCTCCAATATTTTAAATAAGATAGCTAAAAAGCCATATACGGCATTGGTATAAGTGCCATCTTCTGTCATTAGCATTTTAGAACCCATAATGCCATAAAATGCTCTATTCATAATACTATTACCATCAATTAATACAATTCTACTCAAAGAATAGTCCTCCTCATTTATATTTTCATTCTTTATCTATAGTTTTACCTTAGCAGGCTTGTTTCATTCTCATTTTTTATGATTTCTAACCCTAGGTCTATTTTTTACAATTTTTGGAATAATCTACATGATAGAATATACTATATCATGTATCTACATTTTTATCAATCGTTTTTATTTTCTCTTTGGATAATCAAAAAATCGCCTATTTGCTTGGTTGGATAAGTGGTTGGATAATCTTTAAATTCTATATCTACAATGAGCACTTCCTCTTCTTGTAAATTGTCTAATTTTTGTCTTAATATTTCTTCCTCTTTTATCTCTACATAGTTTTTACTTTCATTATGATGAAATTGTATATACAATTCCAAGCAGCCATCATTTTTTATATTATCATAAATAATCGTCTTTTCTTCTAGGGCATTTGCATAGCTTAAGGATTGGTAAAATCCTCTTGAAAAACAACCGGATTGTGCGACTACTTGTACATAATTGCTATGGAAGTAGACAGCAAATATGATAAATAGGGCAGTATATAGTACGGACATAAACGTTATATATGTTTTCTTATATTTTATTTTTTCATATATTGCATAAATACCGAAAGCTGCGCTAATTAGTAGGACATACCATATGGTATTTAATCTATTGATGTTTGCCTGATTGACTAAAAAGCCAGTTAATAAACTAACACCTATCCATAATAGTATCATTACAGAATGGATATTTTCTTTATATTTTATGCTTCGTTTTACAAGTGTCACAATTCCTATAATAGCAAATAACATCGTTATATGGTAAGTAGTTCCAAATAATTTAGAAGAGTTCCATTCTGCACCATCTGTTTGTGCAAAGACTACCCATGCCGTAGAAAGAACGTTATTGGTTAATTGGTGCATTGGTTCTGGACTAAAGAATAACATATCTTTTGTCCTTTGTAGGCTTTCATAATAAGGAATGGTTATCATACCAATCTGTATACTCTTATCTATATGTAATACATTAATTGCAAACATGGTAATAATAGGCATTGAAAATACTAAAAAGATAACGGCACTTATTAAGATTTCTTTTAGTTTTATACGTTTGATTTTTAGCAAATAAATGGAAAAGACTAGTAAAAAAATGGGTACAAAGTAAATAGCTACCCCATAGCAGTACAAACAAACAGCAAATAGTATCATGGAAAGATATAATTTACTTCTTTTTTGCTGGTCTATGCCTGTATATAATAAATCCATAGCAAATAGTAAAAAATGTGGGAACATATTACAATCCAATGCCCATATAGACTGCAGTATCTGCCATGGACATATCGCTACTAATCCTAAGGCTATCAATGCTATATTTTGGTTTTTACATATCTTTTTACATAAATCATAAAAAACAAAAAGTGCAAGGATGCTAACTAACAGCATGGGTAATCTAATAGCAAATAAAGTATATCCTAAGATTTTAATGCTTAGTGCCATTAAATATAATAAAACAACACTTTGTCCACCCCATCCATGTAAATATACAGGAAAACTAATACCACCCATATCTTTTCCAGTATCTGCTATTGCTTTTGCATTAATAATTGTCATAATTTCATCTGTATTTAATTCATTTATAGCTACTGGAAACTGATAAATTCTTACAGCTATTCCTACAATAATGCATATCCAAAACAATATCACTTTTTTATTTTTTATTTTCATTGCTATTTCCTTTCTTGTTATAATCAAATTCGTTTTTCTTTATATTTCTATTTTATTATAACTACCATGATATCCATATTTCTGCATTTTACTTCTATCTAAAACGAAATCATTTTTATACTATATACACTACATCCATTCTCATAACTTTTAATACATAGTAAAAATACTTCTTTATTTACATTTATCCCTAGTAATTTGTTTTTGATATCTATCTTCCTCTGAAAAAATACAACCACAATATTTTTGGATATATAAACCTAGCTCTCTAGCCTTTGTCTGTCCTTCTCTAAAACCAACCCTAAAATCACGATACAAGAAAGAAAGGTCATACTCCTTAGCAATCTTTTCTCCAATCTCTTTCAAAGCCTCATGATTCTGGTAAGGGCTAATTAAAAGCGTCGTACTAATTGTATCAAAACCATGCGCTTTCGCATAACGAGCAGTTTGCTCTAATCTTACTCGATAACAATAAGTCTTACATCTATCTTCTAAGCAATTCATTACATTCTTACAAAAAGTATCCAATCCATATTCCTCTTCAAAAATAGCATTTACACCAATACTAGCTGTATAATCCTTTAAACAATCCCTTCTAGCTTTATATTCCATATAAGGATGAATATTGGGATTATACCAATATATGGTTGGTTCTATATTCTCTTCTCTCAAAGTATCTATACAATACACACTACAAGGTGCACAGCAAGTATGTAACAATAATTTCATATTTTTCTCCTCTTATCTCTCCATCTTTTTTTAATCTCTGTCCCCAATGGACATTTTTGTCCATTGGGACCTGGTCCGCATGGACACATAATATAATAAAATAGCAATACCTATCATGAAGATAAAATAAGGTATACCAACGGTTTCATCATCTTTCATAGTTGCATAACTAATGGCATATGCTAGTATAGAGCCTATGGATATATAGGTGGTCATTTTTATTTGCCTTCCTTTTTGCCAGAACATAGTTGGTAATAGCCACATGATATACCATGAATTAAAGTTAGTTATTAATATAAAGGTAAATATCCACAAAAATAGTTGATAGGTTCTGATCAATGGTACAAAGCATAACTTTTTTTCATCCTTGGTAAATAATAAACGTAACACAATAATGCTATAGCTGGCTATAAATAGGAGTAGTAGTCCATTTTTTAGTATATCTATAGAATTGGTATTTCCTTTTAATAGATACCAGATACCTAAAAATAATGATCTAGCATATTTATTTTGTTGTAAGAAAATGCCTGCAAATACATTAAAGTCTCTTACATAAACGGCATAGCCTATTGCTAAAATGCTTATGAACTCCAATCCATATAATAGCGCTTTTCCTACCCTTACCCATACTTTTTCTTCTCTTAACCTATATAATATTAAAAATGGTAGTAGCACAATCCTCAAATATTTTATACCAGTTGCTATAGCTATCGCCGCTACTGCTAAACTTAGTTTTTTCTTTTTTAGTAAAAAATAGAGTGCTAACAATATAAAGAATACTAAAAATAAGTCGTTGTGTACATTAGATAGTCCGTCAAATAATACTACTGGATTTAGGGCAAATAGTAACATAAATAATTTTTTCTTAGTAATTCGATAGATTAAATAGATAGAGCCTATATACATAGCTAAAGAGGCTAATTTGAAAATTAATAAGGCAATATCTATATTTCCAAAGGAAAGACTTGTTAAACCCTTACATATTAAACTCCACACTGGTCCATAAACCACAGGTTCTTCTCTCCAACATCTAGCTACTTTTCCGAGCATTTGGTCATACCCTTGCTCATTGGTAATTTTAGCAACAGAAGTATAGTATGGGTTTTCCTGGTAGTGGCTATCTACCCATCCGGTTAGCGATATAAGAATATACATCTAAACTAGTACAGGGAATGATAGCTACAAATAAGATACCTACTATACTAGAAAATAATAAAATTTGTTTGACGTTTTTGAAAATGGCGGTATGATATTTTAATAATAAGTAATAGAGTATAGATAATGTTATCCATATCCCCATAAACATAAGAGCATTCAGAATATATTCTGAAGAGGTTAATGCAGTTGTAAAGGTATAACTATACATATAAATAAAGCGATAAACACTGTGGTTTTGTAGCAGATAGATAACAGATGGTAGTGCAAATATAGCACTAATGGCTATATAAAAAACCACTAGCATTTGTTTTTTAGAAACTTCTCTTTTTCCTCTTTGATTTATCTTCATATTGATTAGTCCTCTCTCTTATAAAATCTGGTAAATACAGCCTGCTTCATTCTGATATATACACGTTTCTTCTTCTAGTCCTAAATTTTTTCCAATTGCTTTATAAATTTCACTTTCATAAAAACATACTACATAAGTGTATTGTCTATTCGTACATCGTATAATGGCTTGTTCTAAATTTTCTCTTCCCTCATCTTCAAAGCCAGTTAAAGAACGTATCCAAGTAGTCTGGCTATTTTCTGCTATAAATAGCAAATCTTTTTGTGCTTCTTTCCATGGAATTTGCATTTCTTTTTCTAAATAAGTTAATATTGCTAACTGACCTCTATCTAAATTTCGTACTTGACTTGTTATCATTGTTTTATTGAAACTATAAATATCCATAGTAGTTGTGATATCTTCTTTTGCATAGGTATCATATACCAAATAAGAGGGTCTTTGCCATATAGAAAATAAACATAAACCTATATAACAGATAGTATATAAATTGGTAATATATTTTCCATTTTGACCTTTTTGTCTAAATAAACACATGCCTTCACAATGACAAGCAATTAATAGCCCCCATAAAATGTACGCATTTTTATAAAAATAATAGGCTGAACATATTTGATATTGTTTAGCTATCCATAAAATTAACATATAGATAAGAGTGACTATAAGGGCAATATGGATATTTGAAATATTGGTTTTTTCCTTTCGATATCGGTAAAAACTATATAATGCAAAAGGTACAAATAGTATAAAATTAGACCATAGATTTTTATAAATGCTACCATCACGTTCTAATCCTGTAGTATGCACATCTAAAATTTGTGGTATTAACAAATAAGTAACACCTATTATGCCTGTTATTCCTAAAAGAACGCCAATATTAATCATGAATTGTTTTGTGTTATCTAACCTTTGTCGTTTTCTTCTTAAAAAATAAAGCAATTCAACTATATATACAATAGGTGCAAAAAGACAATAAGAAAATAATAAAGCAATATTATAGAAAAATAAAATTATCATTACATAGAAATTTTTCTTATTTTCTTCCGGATTTTCTATGCATTCTTTTTCTTGTACTTGTCTACTTTGTTCCTGCAATACTATTAAAATACTAAAAATTACCCATAAACTAAGACCTAAATAATGAAAGCCACTAATCCAACTATTTAAAGGATACCCTACTCCATAAAGTATAGTAAATAAAGCGATTAATACCCCACTATGGTTAGCCTGCTTTTTCCTTTTACATAGAAAATAAAATGAAAGCATGGTTAAGAAAAAGATAGTCGCTTCCCATGCTATATAGACAGGATATACATTGACAGTCCCTATCCATGGTTTGAAAACTTTAAAAAGTAAACCAACATTGGTATAAGCCATAGGCATAAAGTGAGGATATGTTGTATTATTATAAGTTGCTTTATCAGCAAGGACTGTATTTTCTGAAAATTCTCTAGCCGCTTTATAATGTTCTATTGCATCCATAGAAACATATTTTAACTTATCCATGGTTCCAAAATTAATATATAGCATGACAAAAGTGATACATAAAAAGATAATGCTAACTACTATATCTTGTTTATCCAATTGATAGGCTTGTATTTTTTTCTTTTTCCATAATACTCCCATGCCAACGATACATACTAGTACATTGACAATTGTTAGATTGGCTAAAGTAATAGGAATTTGACATAGATTATAGATATAGCATAAAAAAGTATGGTAACTCATCCAAACAAGTAAGCATAAAACACTTGCTTGAATAAGATTTGCTTTTCTTTGTTTTTTAGGTAGAAGCATACCTATTAGCCATATACTAACATCTAGAAGAATATATAAAATTTCCATTTTCCTTCCTCTTTCGTTTTCTATTTAGATTTTTACTCATTACTTATTTTTCTAGATACTTTTTCTTTATAGATGATATACCATTATAGAAATAATAACATAGATTTGTAATAGTAAAGCTACTATTCCCATATTTCTACTTATCTTAGGCATATCTAAGAACTTACCACCAAGTAATAAGCAAATCGGTAATAAAATAGGAATTAAGTAACGCCCTTGTATACCAGCTATATATTCTAAGCCTGGTGCTGACCATTCAATAAACATAGCCATAAAGATTAATCCTACAACCGCTAAAATAATAATGCCTATGCCTATTTTTTCTAACATACTAAAATCTGTTTTCTTCTCTTTCCCACATATACTAACTGTAAAC
>CATZDQ010000060.1 GCA_958417695.1 uncultured Clostridiaceae bacterium
ATATTAAATTAAAAACTCGTTTAGTGGATTGTGTTGGTTATTTAGTGGACAATGCAATTGGTTATTTAGAAGATGATATGCCTAGAATGGTAAAGACACCTTGGTCCGAAGATGAAATTCCGTTTGAGCAAGCTGCTGAGATTGGAACTAAAAAAGTTATTCAAGAACATTCTACCATTGGTATTTTGATTACTACAGATGGTTCTATTACCGATATTCCTAGAGAAGATTACATAGAAGCAGAAGAAAGAGTAGTCAATGAATTAAAAGCTTTAAACAAACCATTTGTTATTGTTTTAAATTCTGCAGATGTTACTTCTGATTATACTAAAAGCTTAACCAGAAAATTAGAAGATAAATATGCTGTTCCTGTTATTCCTACAGATTGTTCTACTTTAAGTTTAGATGACATTGATGAAATTTTTAGTAAAATTTTATATGAATTTCCTATTGAAACTATGAATATTCATTTTCCTCATTGGGTAGATGGTTTATCTGATGACCATTGGTTAAAGAAACAACTTTATGGTGAAATTAAAGATGCTTTTTCAGATGTACGTTTGTTAAAACAAATTGATAGTGGTATTTCTAAAATTCAAAAAACGGATATTATTCAAAAAACGATGATTGATGAAATTTTACTAGGTACTGGTAGTGTGAATATTTCTATTGCTTTAATGGATGACTTATTCTATAAAGTTTTAACAGAAATATCGGGTGTACAAATTAACAATGAAGGAGATTTATTCTCTACGATTACTTCTTTTGCTCAAACAAAGAAAGAATATGATAAGGTAGCCTATGCCTTAGAAGAAGTAAAAGCCAAAGGTTATGGTATTGTCACACCTTCTATGGATGAATTAATTTTAGATGAACCAGAAATGGTAAAACAAGGTTCTCGCTTTGGTGTAAAATTAAAAGCAAAAGCACCTTCAATCCATATGATAAGAGCAGATATTGAGACAGAGGTTTCTCCAATTGTTGGTAGTGAAAAGCAATCCGAAGAATTAGTCAATTATTTACTTTCTGAATTTGAATCTGACCCTCAAAAGATTTGGGAATCCAATATTTTTGGAAAGAGTTTACATGAACTAGTTAATGAAGGATTACAAAATAAATTATGTAGAATGCCTGAAGATGCACAAGCTAAATTACAAGAAACATTAGAACGTATTGTAAATGAAGGTAGTGGCGGACTAATTTGTATTATTCTATAACTATGGTTTACCCCCAGCGACAATGTCACTGGGGGCTGTGTTTTTTATTTAGTTGCTGGTGTCATATAGAATATAACATCAGAATTAGCGATTTCTACTGCCTGAGTTATTTTTTGTATCCATTCTGACGTTAATGGTAACTCTTCTGATAAAGGAATTTGCTCTGATTTATCCTTATCCAATTTTATTTGTAATGTGTATCCATCTAACTGGACTTCTACACATTTTCCATCAGTTTCCAGGACACCGTCAATTTTCGGTTGCATATATACACGGCAGGTCTTAGCAGAACTAAAATTTATTCTTTTCAGTTCAACTCCTTCTTCCGTCTTATACACAAAATCAGATGCTTTTGCTCCTTCTATCACGTATGCACAGATTTCCCCATCTTGCTGGATAACCGGAAAACAAATATCCTCTTTATAGCATTTCCCCCATATTCTGTCGCATTCACCTATTGCAACATTTCTATAGGTATTTCCTTCTTGTAAGTAATAATACATTTTGCCAAGATGCTGATAACTTTTATCCGCTTCTTTCATTCCATTTATTCGCTCACTGATGCCTATACATTCTCTATAGCCATTAAATTTGTGAGAGTCTGAAAAATACTCAAATCGATGAATTCCATAAAAGGATTCCTTTATAATAATCAGATTTCCTTCTTTCGATTGGAAATACGTCTCTTCTTCCAGATTCTTATTTGTGCCTATGTGAAGCATTCTATCCCCACTCCTGTTAATCAAGTCGAATCCATCTTCATACTTTTTTAAGCCGTCTTTTATGAACTCTTTGATTGGTTGTTTTTCCAATTCCTTTTGATTTTTCAGAATCTGCCAAGCTTCTGCATCAATCTGCCAATCTGGTTCTGTCGGTAAATTTCTTACTTCCTCAAAAGGAAATTTTACTTGCACGCTTTCCTCTGTCTGCCGCTTTCCAAAACCACATAATGTTGCCATTAAAATAACCATAACCAATACAATGATAAATTTTCTCATCCTGCTTCTCCTTATTGTTTACTTTGTTTTTAATCTCTAAAAAATAAAAAACACAATCCTCCTTTCGAATTTTCTCTATTCAGTTTTTAACAATTATCTAATTTCTATTTTATCATTTTATGTTAATAATGTCAATTTCTGCAATATCTTAAACTTCTATATACCGGTACTCAAAAATCTATTAATGCAGCTAATGTTCCATCATATCTTTCTCTCCATCTGTATATGGTTTTTCTTGGTATTTTGTATTGCGATGTGTACTCCACTTTTATAGAATATTTAATTACTGCTTGCTTAAATTTAATATTTTATGTTATACTGCTCATATGAGAAATACCTCCCATAAAAGTTTTTGCAGTTAAAAACATTTTATTATATTTTTGGTATTTCTCATATTTTTTTATTTAGTGTGACATATCTATTGTAAACCTAAAAACTTACTGTCTATGTTTTTAGACAAAGAAAAAGGTAAGATTTTTGTCTTACCTTTTACCATCTAAAATGCCCTGAAATAGGGTCATATGTATTCCAACGCTCTAGTGCATCTTCCTCCCTATTAAGCTGTGATGCATTATGAATTAAATAGGGAATTCCTTTTTCATTACGTTTATCTGAAATAATACCAATATGAGACTTTCCAAAAGTTACAATATCCCCTGGTTGCCATTGTTCTATTTTCGTTAAATCTGTGGTTAAATTTTTAGCATTTCTACTAAAAAATACTCTTAAATTATCTACACGTCTAAAATCAATGTTAGGGTCTGCATTTCCTTCTGTTCTAGGATATGCCTCTATATGCTCTTTAATATCGGCATCTACCATATCTTTTAAAGTATAACCAGCATGTTTAAAGGCCCTCCATATCACATCTGTACACACACCTTCCCCATCTGGTGGATAACCGCCTGCATAATAAGCATTTTTATAGGTTGGTCGATTTTTAGCATCTTCTTTAGCACCTAATAAAATATCGGTATAATCATCTATTCCATTTTGATTTTCATCTCTATCACTGTAAATAACCTCTATTCCAAAATCCTTTGCTTCATACACTGTTTTAAAGACGGTTTGTACTTCTGGGAAGCAAAATATCACTATTATACTCGTCAAAATAATCAAAATACTAATTAGGATAGACCATAAAATCACTTTATTATGTGGCTTTTTCTTCATAAATGCCCCCTATCTTTTTTTGCTTTTATAATCTACTTAGTTTTGTATGTTTATTATACGTTGTTTGGCTTCTTCTGTCAAATGACCATATTTTATCATTTTATTCATCACTTGCAACTGTCTTTGTCTTGCTAACTCTGGGTTTTTGGTAGGTGCGTATACAGAAGGTGCATTAGGAATACCCGCTAGTAAAATACTCTCTGCATCTGTCATTTGATTTGGTTCTTTTTGAAAATACCCTCTCGAGGCTTCTTTAATCGTCTGATATCCATCTCCATAATAACTAGTATTGAAATACAATTCTAAAATTTCCTCTTTACTGTATTGCTTTTCTATTTCAAAAGCCATAAACACCTCAGCTACTTTTCTAGTAAACTTTTTTTCTTGTGTAAAATACATGTTCTTTGCTAACTGTTGTGTAATCGTACTACCACCTTCTACTAACTTCATAGCTTTTATATCATTAAATACCGCTCTTGCTATTGCAATGATATCGATACCTCCATGGTCATAAAACCTATGGTCTTCTACCGAAATTACAGCTTTTAAGTAAATTGGTGGCACTTCCTTTAGAGTAGTATAATTTTCCTTCGCACGAATTTGTTCTACTTTATCGGTTAAACTAGTCTGCTCTAAAGCTTTTTTATACATCTCATGACCACTACCCACTATATATAGGCCTATGCTAATTATCATTAGCATCATGATTAATAACACTCTTTTTACTATCTTCATTTTTTGCTTCACCGCTTTCTCCTTTTAGAATAAAAGTGGCCTTTAAAGCCACTTTTTATTCTTTATTCCTCTTTTATAATATTCTTACTACCAAAATAAGTGGCTATAAAATAAGCACCGTAAATGAGAACAATAAAGATGGCAGTTGTGATAATGGAAGCCATTAAATCTTGTTTTCCAAGGGTTGCTAAAATAATATGAGCTACTTTTAATCCAAAGATAGAATGGATAATAGCTAGTAATAATGGCATCATAAAGAAAATACCTATTTGCTTAAATAAGGCTCTATTAATCATTTTTTCATCTACACCGATTTTACGTAAAATACAATATCTTTCTTGGTTATCCGATGTATCAGATAATTCCTTTAAGGCTAAAATAGCGGCACTGGAAATTAGAAAAACAATTCCTAAATATAAACCAATAAAAGTAACTGTTGCACTTAGTCCTTTGCTTGTTTCATATAAGGTAATTTTAGACATAGCCATCATATCTTTAAAAGAACTTGTATTAACCGTACCATCTCCATCGCCTAAAGAAACAATTTTATTTTCCATTTCTTGTTTTTCCTCTTCTGTCGTACCATTATATTTAGCATTTAAGTAAGCCACACTTCTCCAGTTTGTATCTACCGCTTCATCTGGTAAAATTACTACACCTGTCTCTGTTGCTTGAGAAGAAATCGATACAAATCCATCTACATGTTCCTTTGTATTTGGATAATACGTCTTTCCATTAATGTGCAGTGGTGTATGCTTCCTTAAAGATTCATCTAATAAAGAAGTCATTTCTTCATAATTTCCAACAATCGTATACTCATTTTCTTTAACACTAACTTGAGCAATGCCAAACAATTTAGCTACTTGATTATAATCTGAAACACGCATGATTGGATAATTACTGCTTGTTTTTAAATGGGGAAACTGATTTTTTACTTCCTCTAATGTATCACCTAATAGTTTTTCAAAAGTTACTTGCTCTGTCGTATACTCGTTTACTTCTACATATTCACTAAAATTTGCTTTATAATCAAAAGCTAATTCTTCTAATACCTCTGCTATGGTTTTATGATATCTATCTGTTTCCTCTTTCGTATGTCCTTTTTCGTTTTCTGGTATATGACTAATTTTGGTAATGGTAATATCTACAGGTGTATATGTTTTTAATTGATCTGTTAAACTATTATTCAAAGAAATCGCTGAAGAAAATATACAAATGGTTAAGAATAATAGAACACAAATAACACTCATAGATATGGTTGTTGTATTAATTTTGCTATCAATCTGTCTCATAACAAACATATTTAAATCTCTTTCATACCATCTTTTCCTGCTTTGTACTAATTTTAAAGCAAAACCAGAAAGAGAATAGAAGAATAAGAAAGTACCTACACATCCTAAAGCAATTGCTTTTAAAATACCATCTGCTTCCATTGAGTAGATTTCCGTTATAGCTAAATGATAAGCATATCCTAATATAGCTATAGATACTAAAAATAAAATAACTGATAAAATAGAACTTTTAATTTTCACTTTTTCATTTTTCTTGTTAGCCGTTAATAAATCAATTAATTTATATCTAGAAATAGCAAACATATTTAGTAAAATAACCACTAAGTAAATAACGGCAAAATAAAGAATTGTTTTTATCATCGCTGCTTGTGAAAATACAAACTGGTAATTACGCATATCTGCTTCAAACATTTTAGCTACTAGTGCTGACATAAGTTGTGAAGCAAATACACCTACTACTAACCCAACACCTAAAGAGAAAAGTCCTACTAAAATAGTTTCTATCAATAGAATTTTTGAAATTTGCCCTTTTCCCATTCCTAAGGTCATATACAAACCAAATTCTTTTTTTCTTCTTTTAATTAAAAAGTTATTAGCATAAACAATTAAGAAACCCAGTACTAATGATACAAATACAGATACCATCTCTAACATTTGTATCATTAAACTCATAATCTCTCTTTTAGATTCTGACATTTGTATCATGGCTTGTTGTGCATCCATGGAGTTAAAGATATAAAAAATAGCTACACCTAAAACTAAGGTTATAAAGTAAATCACATAGTCTTTCATATTCTTTTTCATGCTACGTAAGGCTAATTTAAATGACATCATTTAAGTCACCTCCCAGAAGCGTAACTACATTAATAATCTCATCAAAGAATTCTTTTCTAGGTTTCTGTCCTTTTCGAATTTCATTAAAGATTTTACCATCTTTAATGAATAAAATTCTCTGGCAATAGCTAGCTGTAAAGGCGTCATGTGTTACCATTAATATCGTTGCTTTATTTTCTTTATTTAATTTATCCATGCTTTCTAGTAACATTCTAGCTGCCTTGGAGTCTAAGGCACCAGTTGGTTCATCTGCTAAGATTAATTTGGGATTAGTGATAATCGCTCTTGCAGCAGCGACCCTTTGTTTTTGTCCTCCTGATATTTGATAAGGATACTTTTTTAATACTTCTTCAATTTCTAATTTTTTAGCAACTTGTTGTACTCTTTCTTTGATTTTTTTAGCATTTTCTCTTTGAATGGTTAAACTAAGTGCGATATTTTCATAAGCAGTTAGTGTGTCTAATAAATTGAAATCTTGGAAAATAAAACCTAATTCTTCTCTTCTAAATTTATTTAAGTTATTTCCTCTTAACCTCGTAATATCTTGTTTGTTAATGATAATATTTCCAGCCGTTACTCTATCGATGGTTGAAATACAGTTTAAAAGGGTGGTTTTACCACTTCCCGATGCTCCCATGATACCAACAAATTCTCCTTCTTGTACGGTAAAACTAATATTATCAATTGCTTTTGTTAAATTGGATTTGTTTCCATAGTACTTTTCTATATTTTTTACCTCTAACACTTGACTCATTTTTTATCCTCCTTTTTTGTTTGTATCTTTATTATAAACACTTAATTTCTTACTTGCCATCGATTTAGCTTTCATTTACCTTACAGTTTTGTAAGATACAATTGGAAAAAGTAAGCCTATCGCGTTAGCTTACTTTACTATAAAACTGTTCATTGGAAAGATAATCTTTATACAAGTACCTTCTTTTTCTACAGATTCTATTTGGATGCCTAGTCGTAATTTCGCGCATAGCTTTTTACATAAATATAACCCTATTCCTGTAGATTTTTTGTTGGTCTGCCTTCCATTGGTTCCTGTAAATCCTTTTTCAAATACGCGTGGTAATTCTTCTGTTTTGATACCTATTCCATTATCTTTTATATCTAATTCTACCTTTTCTTTTTCCTTTTTAGCAAAAATCTCAATTTCTTTTTCTTCTTTATCTAAGTAGCGAATACTATTTTGTATGATTTGATTTAAAATAAAAATACACCATTTAGGGTCAGTATTTACTTCTATATCTAAATCATGTAAATTGGCTTTTACTTTCCCTTGTATAAAAGCGTTTTTATTTCTCTTTATAACAGAATTTGCCATTTCTTTTAAAGAAGTTTTCGTAATATAGTAATCTTTTTCAACGGTATTACTTCTCGCATAAAATAGAGCTTGTTCTACATAATTATCAATTTTATCCAATTCTTCTTCAATACTTTTGGTTGTTTCGTTCTTATGATTCTCTACAATCATTTTTCCTGTTGCAATCGGCGTTTTGATTTCATGTATCCAAGTTTCAATATACTCTTTATATTCTTCTTGATTATATTTGTAGCTATTGACATATTCTGTCATGGATTTACTGGTCTGTCTCAAAATATCTTTTAATATCTTTCCTTCTATAAAACTTGGTTCTTTTATCAGTTCTACTATTAAATATTTTTCTGGTAATTCTTCTAACAATCTTTGCACCTTTTCATAAAACACTTTTTTTTGGTGAAATTCTATACCAATTCCTATTGTATAGGCTGCTAGTATACTTATGATAATATATAAGACTAAGATGGTTGGTAAATTATATGGTAATAAAAATATACAAATCGTCATAATAACTAGTAATAATAAGATAATGGTTATCCACCTATCTTTTAACCACTCTATCCATTTCATTCTTCTTTCTCCCTTTTATTCTTCCTCTTTTTCTTTTAAAAGATATCCCTGTCCTCTTTTGGTTTCAATGATTTCTTTTAAGTCAATTTCTAAGAGTTTATTTTTTAATCTAGTAATATTTACTGTTAAAGTATTATCATCAATAAAACTATCTGTGTCCCATAAATATTCCATCATTTCTTCTCTTGAAACAATTTGTCCTCTTTTTTGCAACAAAAAGTGGATAATTTTCAATTCATTTTTCGTTAATTCTATTTGTTTTTCGCCTCGCTCAATTCTACTTTTTGAAAGATTTACAATAAAATTTCCAGCATCTATAGTATTTAAAGAATTCTGTGTTCTTCCTACCCTTTTTAGAATAGCCGCTATTTTAGCTAATAAAATTTGTATATGAAATGGTTTTGTTACATAGTCATCTGCCCCATAGTTCATACTCAATAACTCATCCATAGCATTATCCTTACTGGTAATCATAATTACTGGTACTTCTGATGCTCTTCTTAGTTGTTGCAAAACAAACTCACCGTCTGTATGTGGTAACTGAATATCTAGTAATACTAAGTCTGGGTCGCTTTTAATAATTTGTTCTACTGTATTTTCAAACTTTACTATTTTTTCTATTTGATACCCATGATGACTTAAAAAGTCTTCTAACTCAGTTCTTAATTTTTCATCATCTTCTATAATCATTATTTTTTGCATATCGATTCCCACCTTTTTTATAAGTATACACTGCTTTTAGAAGCCTGTCAAAAATATTAGAAAAGAAACAGAAAAAATCTGTTTCTTTCTCTTTTTCCTATTAAACAAAAT
>CATZDQ010000061.1 GCA_958417695.1 uncultured Clostridiaceae bacterium
GGGGTAGATTCGATCTTAATGGCAAATTTTATAGAGTTATTTAGTAAATTGTAAAGCAAATATAAAAAGGAGAAAGAAGAGAAATATGCAAGTAGCAAATGATTGGAAAGAGTATGAGATATTAGATATGGCAGATGGGGAGAAATTAGAAAGATGGAAGGATATTGTATTAGTACGTCCTGACCCGCAAATTATCTGGAAACAGAAGTCTTTTCCTGCTAAATGGAAAGAGGCTAATGCAAGATATGTTAGAAGTAGTACTGGTGGTGGAAATTGGGAATATACAAAGAAAGTACCAGAAGTGTGGCAAGTGCATTATAAGAATTTAACTTTTAATTTGAAACCAATGGGCTTTAAACATACTGGTTTATTTCCAGAACAAGCGGTTAATTGGGATTGGATGATGGACAAGATAAAGAAGCAAAATAGGCCAATTAAAGTTTTAAATTTGTTTGCCTATACAGGAGGAGCAACGGTTGCTTGTTTAGCAGCAGGTGCTTCTGTTTGCCATGTAGATAGTTCTAAGGGAATGGTTAGTTGGGCAAAGGAGAATGTAAGTGCTTCAGGCTTACAAGATAAATCAGTTAGATATATCGTAGATGATGTTGTAAAATTTGTTAGTCGTGAGATTAGAAGACAAAATACATATGATGCTATTATTATGGACCCACCTTCTTATGGAAGGGGAACCAATGGAGAAGTATGGAAGTTTGAGGAGAATGTAGAAGAGTTAGTGGAACTTTGTAGTAAGATTTTATCAGATAATCCTTTATTCTTTTTAATAAATTCTTATACAACAGGTATTTCTAGTACGGTATTAACCAATATTTTAGAAATGCATGTACAAAATAAACACAAAGGCATATTAAAAGCAGGAGAAGTAGGCTTACCAATGAAGAATTCAGATTTAATTCTTCCATGTGGTATTTTTGGAAGATGGGAGAGTAAGTAAATGCAAAAATTAAATGTACTATATGAAGATAACCATATTATTGTAGTAGAAAAAATAGTCAACGTTCCTTCTCAAGCAGATAAAACTGGTGATGAGGATATGCTGACAATTATCAAGGGCTATTTAAAAGAGAAATACCATAAACCAGGAGAGGTATATTTAGGTTTAGTTCATCGTTTAGATAGGCCAGTTGGTGGAGTGATGGTATTTGCTAAAACTTCTAAAGCAGCAGCTAGATTGAGTGAACAAGTGAGAATAAAGGCTTTTCAGAAAAAGTATTTGGTCATTGTAGATGGAAAGATGCAAACAGATACAGGAACATTGGAAGATTATTTATTAAAAAATGAAAAAATGAATATGAGTAAAGTGGTTAAAGAAGGTACTAAAAACGCAAAGTTAGCAAAGCTAGATTATGAGGTTTTAAAGTACCAAGATGAAATAAATCTGTCTCTACTAGTAGTATATCTACATACAGGTAGGCATCATCAAATTAGAGTCCAGTTCGCTAGTAGAGAGCATAGCTTATATGGAGACCAAAAATATGGCTGTAGAGGAAGAGGAAAACAAATTGCTTTATGGGCATATTCACTTTCTTTTATACATCCAGTAACCAAGGAAGAGATGTCTTTTCAAGTATTACCAAAGATAGAAGGAAGTTGGAAAATCTTAGAAGATGTAGTGGATTCTTTATAAAAATTTATGTTAATTTTACAAAACTAAATGAAATCATATATGAAAAATTATTTGAGGTTTTTCGTATATGATTTTTTGTGTTTTAAGGGAAAAATGAAATTTCATGTCGAAAAAAGTATATTATGCAGACAGAGAGAAACGAGGTGAGTACATGATAGACCATTTATGTGAATACTTAACAGATAGAATTAGAAAGCAGATGCCAGAAATAGATGATGAAAAAGCAGAGGTGATACTATATGGTATACAACTAATTATAGGAGAGATTCCAAAGATATTTTTGATGATAGCTTTAGCTATTCTATTAGGACTGTGGTGGGAAACTCTATTAGCGTTTTTCTTACTTTTACCATATAGAATTTGTTCAGGAGGATTTCATTTAAAAACACATTTAGGATGTATATTGTGTACAAATTTGTTTTATTGTGGAAATGCATACATTAGTACTAATTTCCAATTTCCAACAATAGAGGCTAAATTAATAACCATTTTAATTTTATGGATATTTGGAATCTGGATGATTAGTTTATATGCTCCAGCAGATACAGAGAATGTTCCAATATTAACTAAAAAAGAAAGAAGAACAAAGAAGATACTATCTTATACAGTTTTAAGTATTAATTTGATACTTGCTATTATTATACCAAATGTAATAATTTCTAACATTTTTATTTTAGGGACATTAATACAAACCATTTCTATTACTAGAATTGCTTATATACTTACAAAAAATAAATATGGCTATGAAGTATACCAAAAAGAAAATCAAGCCACATCTACAATTGGATAATACAGATATCAGCCGGCGATGTCTTATTATATAAATCTATATTAGGGAGGAATTTTTATGTTAAAATTATTAGTTAAAATGGCAGAAAGATATGCTAAGAATACAAATACTGCATGTTGGATTTCAGGTTTTTTACATCAACCAAAAATGCCAGCAAGTTTAATCAAAAAAGATTAATTTTCAGAAATTACAATATTTCCTTTATATACGAAAACAAGATAGGTTCGACAACTATCTTGTTTTTTGGTATATTTAAAAAGAAATTTCTAATTTTTGAATAAAAAAGTCATTGTTTTTATAAGTATCTATGTTTAAATTATTATTTTTATTGACTATCTTTTGTACTTCCCATAATCCAATGCCTGTATTTTTCTCTTTTGTACTATAGTTTTTTTCATAAATTTTATTGAGGTCGATATCTTTCTTTTTGTATGAATTCTTAATAGTAACTATTTGAAGACGATTTTTATCATTTTTTCTAAATGAAATATTTATAACCTTATCTTCACACTCACTAGCAGCTTCTATAGCATTATCCATCAGAATACCTAAAATTCTTGTAAATTCATATAACTTGATATTTAATTCATTAAGGTCAAGAAATGTCTCTAAATTAATTTTTATACCTAAATTATCAGCCTTATGATACTTATTAGCAAGTAAGATATAAATAGAATGATTATTAATAATTTTAGGGTTTAACGTTGTAAGATTGTTAACATGTCCATAATCTTCTAAAAGTTCATAGTAATACTTTTTAAATCCTTCTATATCATCTGTATCGGCAAATACGCCGAAAACCATCTAAGATATTACCAAAGTCATGTTTAAAGGCACGTGTGTTATCGTATAAAAGTTCCAAGGTTTTATAGGATAGTTGGCTTTCCTCTAAACTCATAGAAGTAGATTCTAATTCTATTACATTCTTAAAACTTGCAATAGTAATAGCAAAATGAGCAAATAAACTTAGAATATTAAATAGAGTCATAATAGAAGAGAAAACATCACTATAACAACTAAGCAAGTAGAATTGTGTGACTAAGATGAATATTGCTAAGATAACATTAACAAGAAGTAATGTTTTAGACTTTTTATTAAGAAAGTCTAGTTTTACAACAGAAAAGTTTAAGTGTTTTATAGATAGATATAATATGAATACAATACTATATATTAAAGATATGATAGCAAACCTATATAACGGTATATTGACGAGTGATGATAAACTAACATTAAATATAAGCATAAAAGCTTTTTCTATTATATATTCGAGTGCAAGAGACATAGAAAAAGTTATTAGTTCTGCAAAAACGGCCTTTACTTTAGTAGTATGAAAAACAAAAAATACACAAAAGGGTAAAAGTATCATGTTTACAAATATACAAATGGGATTTGGTAATAAGAGTTTTGAGAAGAAACATAGAATACTTAAAACAATAACATAAAGTATCTCTTGCTTATAATTTTTTTCTATATTCAATATTTTAGTAAAAAGTAACATATACACGTAAGAATCAATGACACAAAAAAGTAGACCACTGGTTGTGATAAAAGTGCTATTTTCTATTATAAAAGAATTCCAAATATTTTTTATTGTATTTATCATTTGTACCTCCAATAATATAGAAACAAAGTAATATAGTTTTTCCTATGCTACTTTGTTTCTATAATAATATATTTTATTCAATATAAATTTCAAATTGTTGACTGAAAAAGTTATCTTTTTTTGTTGTATGGAGATTTAAATTACTATTTTTCTTTAAAATTTGTCTCACTTCCCATAAACCTAATCCAGAATTTCCCTTTTTGGTAGAAAATCCTTTTTTATAGATATTATCAGTATTAATATCTTTATCTAAATATGTATTTTCTATTATTAACAATTGCATATTTCCTTTTTTTCTAAAGCAAACATTGATAATTTTATTTTCGCATTCGCAAGCTGCCTCAATAGCATTATCCATCAATATACCTAAGATTCTAGTAAATTCATAAATCTTCATATGCAAGTTGTTTAAGTCTAAGAATACTTCTAGATTAATCTTAATACCTTTTTCATCAGCTTTATGATATTTATTTGCCATTACATTATAGATAGCAGGGTTATTAATAACTTTTGGACTTAATGTTGTTAAATTGTTAACACGTTGACAATCTTCCATAAGTTGAGAATAGTATTTTTTTAAGCCTTCCATATCATTATTATTGATATAGCCACCAATGCCTTGCACAATATTACCAAAGTCATGTTTAAAAGCTCTAGTATTATCATATAAGATTTCTAATGTTTTGTTATATAAAGTAGCTTCTTCTAAACTGGTTGAAGTGGTTTCTAATCTAGTAATATTAGAAAAACTTACAATACTTATTATGAAATAAGCAATTAAACTTAATATATTTAGAAAACTCATAATTGAAGATAAATTGTCACTATAACAACTTAATAAATAAAATTGTGTAATAAGGACAAAGACTGCTAAAACTAAATTAATAAATAGTAGTATTTTAGTCTTTTTATTCATACTTTCTAGAAACTTTACAGAAAAATTTAAATGTTTTAGAAATCTATATAAGATATAAACAATAGCATATATTATTAGGATAATACTAATCCTATATATTGGAATGTTAATAATAGAAGTTAATGGAAAGTTGGTAAGAATCATGAAGAAGCGCTCGACAATAAATTCTAAAATAAGAGAAATTGAAAAAGTGATTATTTCTGCAATTATTGATTTTAGAATATTTGACTTAAAAATAAAATATACACAAATAGGTAATAAGAGCATGTTAACAAAAATTGAGTATGGATTAGGGATAATAATTTTGCATAAATATCCTAAAATACTCAGAATAATAACGTAAATGATTCTGGTTTTTCTAGTAGTTGGAATATTAAGGATTGTACTAAAAAGTAACATATAAACATAAGCATCAATAAAACAAAAAAGAATACCTGTTATACTAATTAATCCTTCATTTTCAGTAGTTTGTGCCGTCCAAACGGTCTGTAAAATATCCATAATTATTTAAATCCTCCATAAATTTAGTTTTGTACTTGGGTCCAATATAACATTTTAAATCTTCTGTACTATCAAAGTTTTGTTCAAAGGTAATTAAATTACCATTAGGGTCTACATTATTAATCTTATTAATATTAGCAATATAAGACTTGTGACACCTAACAAAATTTTCAGGTAATTCTTCCTCTAATTTCTTAAAAGAGCCATAAGTTTCATAGGTCCTAGTGTCTGTATAAAAAACTAATTTCATTCCATCTTTACGAATATAGCGAATGTTATCTTGACAAATGATGGTATTTTTATTATTAATACGTATAAATGTTTTTTTCTTAGGACTGGTAGTAGTAATATCATCTACTAATCTTAAAAGTGTGTCTTCTAATCTGTCGATAGCAATAGGCTTAGGTAAAAAATCAAAAGTTTTGTATTTGTAGGCTATTAAAATATATTCTAGATGTGCACTAGTAAAGATAATATAAATTTCTTTATTCTTTTTTCTAACAATATTTGCTACATCGAGTCCGGAAATTTTAGATTTTAAATCGATATCCAAGAATAAAACATTAGCAGTATGGTCTTGTAAGAAGTCTAATACGCCCTCCGCCGTTAAAGATTGAAATGAAATTTCAGCATCTAAATCATGTTGAATAAAAAGCGATTCCAGCATTTTAGAGAGTCTATCTAAGACTACTTTATTATCATCACAAACAACAAAACTTAACATTTTTTTATCCCCCACGTTAAGGTAACTTATATAATAGAATATAATTTGACATATATGTATAAATTACCTAAATTTTCCAATTTATAATACATAATAATGCATATTTTTTAGAATGTCAATAGATATTTAAAGATAAAAAATAAATTCTTGTCGAAACTTGTAGAAATCTTGTGGCGCTAAGAAAAGAAAATACAATATTATGTAATAAAAATATACCGATAAGTTAAACGGATAAAGGACACATAAAATAGAAGTAGAAATATAAGAGTATATTTCCTTATTATACTACATATAATGTTTTGAGGTGAAAGAGAATGTCAGTTCGAAAAGAAAAAAGTATTTTTTATTTAGCTAGTGTCTTAATTATTGCAGCTTTTACATTTAGTATCGTATCCTATACGCAAAAACAGGATATAATCGCAACTAGTGGAAGTGTCATAGAAAGTAAAAGCAATCAAAAGATAGAGTGGGGGATAAAAAGGAACGATAATCATGAACAACCAGATTTGGGAAGTAAAAATAGAAGAATAATTGATGAAAATAATGGAATTGCTATGGGGAGTAAAGAATATAAATATGTATATTTAACTTTTGATGAAGGGTATGAAGCCGGGTATACTGAGAAAATTTTAGAGGTGTTAAAACAAAATGAGGTAAAAGCTACTTTTTTTATTACTGCACACTATGTTAATACACAGCCAGATTTAGTAAGAAAAATGATAGAAGAAGGGCATACCATAGGCAACCATACTGTAAATCATAAAAGTATGCCATCTTTAACAACCGAACAAATTAAAAAAGAGGTTATGGACTTACATACGTCTATTTATAATCAATTTGGTTATGAGATGAAATATATTAGGCCACCTAAAGGAGAATATAGCGAAAAGAGTGTGGCTTATTGTAACACTTTAGGTTATACAACTGTCATGTGGTCTTTTGCTTATGACGACTGGAATGAAAATGCTCAAAGAGGAGAAGCTTATGCAAAACAGAAAATATTAGATAATGTACATAATGGAGCTGTTATTTTACTACATGGTAATTCAAAAGATAATACCAATGTATTAGATGCATGTATTAAAGAAATTAAGAATGAAGGATATACCTTTAGGTCATTAGATGACTTTGTAAGATAAAAAAGAGGCATATAGTTAAAACTATATGTCTTTTGTTTTAGATGAAAGTAATAGCAAAAATTTAGAATGTTTTTTCTTTTAAAAATAACAGGCATAATCTAGTACTAAAGAAAATAAGATATAAAGAACGAAATAGAAAAGAGTAAGAAAGTCAAAAGAAAGAGGTGGCTTATGAGAAAAACAAAGTCTAGAAAAAGGCAGAATCGATTAGAAGAACTATTAGAGATTCCTAAGGAAATATCCTCACAAGAAGCTAAAATTACAGTGGTTGGATTTGAGCAAATGTTAATAGAAAACTATAAAGGCATTTTAGAATACCAAGAGTTTTATATTCGAATTAGTACCCATATTGGTATTGTAAATGTAAATGGCTTTAATTTAAAGTTAGAAGAGATGACTAGCGATGACATCATGGTAAAGGGAAAAATTGAAAGTATCGATTTTGAAAATCAAGTAGATGAAGGGGAAGAGTCATGTACATAAAAATACTACTAAATTATTTATTAGGTTATGTTCATATAGAAGTAGAAGGCTATTTTATAGAGCGTTTTATTAATTTGTGTATTAGTAAACACATTTTACTATGGAATAGTAAAAGAAAAAAGTCTACTTTATTATATACCAATATGAGTATTCGTGATTTTAGAAATATAAGTGCCATTGCTAAACAAGCAAAATGTAAAGTAAAAATAAAAGCTAAAAAAGGGCTTCCCTTTATATTTCATAAATATAAAAAAAGAAAGTTATTTTTTGTATTCTTATTGCTAATATTTATAGGTATTATGTCTTTATCTAATTTTGTATGGAATATAGAAATTACAGGAAATACCACAATTCCTACAGAAGAATTATTGCGAACGATACAAGAAGAAGGATTAACAGTTGGTAAATTAAAAAGTAGTATTGATAGTAAAGAAATCATCAATAAAATACGATTAGATAGAAATGATATTGCATGGGTTGGAATTGAATTGCAAGGAACAAATGTCATTGTGAAAGTAGTGGAGGCTGATAAAAAACCAGAGATTGTAAATGAGGAAGAGTATTGTAATATTGTTGCAACAAAACCGGGAATTATTGTGAAAGTAGACGCGCTAAATGGTACACCCCTAGTAAAAGAGGGAGATACGGTAAAAGCAGGAACCGTTTTAGTAGGTGGGTTCTTAGAAGGTAAATATACAGGTACTAGATATGTACATGCAAATGGCCAAGTACAGGCAAAAGTTTGGTATTCCGAAACACAAAAAGTAGAGTTAAAACAAGTGCAAAGAAAGAGGACTGGAAACGCGGAAACGAAATATTCCGTAAAATTAAATAATTTTCCAATAAATTTATATAAAACACTTTCAAAATTTGAAAAGTATGATACAATAATAGAGGATAATAAATTAAAATTATTTTCAGATTTTTATTTGCCAATAGAAGTAAGTAAAATAACGAATTATGAAATAAAAGAAGAACCAATTGAATATAGCATAGAAGAAGCAAAACAAATGGCAGAAAAACAAGCAAAACAAGTCTTGGATGGGCAAATTGCAAATAAGGAAAATATTTTAAATACCTATATTAACTATCAGCAAACGGAAGATACAATAGAGGCTGAGGTGATATATGAGGTACTTGAAGAAATTGGGAC
>CATZDQ010000062.1 GCA_958417695.1 uncultured Clostridiaceae bacterium
ACATGCAGCAATTAAGAAATCATTAGGACATGAAAGATAGTCAATTTTCTGACGAACTCAAATACTATAAAAATCATAGGGGGTCGACAGATGCTCAAAGTAGCATTATATAGCGTTTTTTCTAAAATACTATATTTTTTTACTTCTTTTTTATACCATATTTTTATAGGTCGACAGATTATGGGGCTCAAAGTATTGATATAAGCGTAACAGAAGTTTACCAGTTTTAATTTAAATATCGTAAAATGTAAAGATATTAACTGGTGATTTTACAAAAGCACAGTATGAGTTTTAATTTAAATATCGTAAAATGTAAAGATTTCCAATAACAATTACAACAATTGTAGATAATGGTTTTAATTTAAATATCGTAAAATGTAAAGGCTTTTTGCTCTATTTTGGACTCTACTTGCTCTGTCGGTTTTAATTTAAATATCGTAGAATGTAAAGGTTGGAACAATACGAATGCAGACAACAAATGTAAATCGTTTTAATTTAAATATCGTAGAATGTAAAGGAGCGGTCATTTGCTTGAAGGAATACTAGAACATAGTTTTAATTTAAATATCGTAGAATGTAAAGCTAATAGTGCGTTCAAAAGGTTCTGTCAAAAGAATAGTTTTAATTTAAATATCGTAGAATGTAAAGTTTTCAAATACTTCAATAGCACGTTGAAAATTTTTTAGTTTTAATTTAAATATCGTAGAATGTAAAGTTATAATACTCTGCTGCACTTTCTGCAATAAATTCTGTTTTAATTTAAATATCGTAGAATGTAAAGGAAATATGATTAGCAATGATTTAGAGAATGCACAAATGTTTTAATTTAAATATTGTAGAATGTAAATGTTTTAGTACAGAATAACAAATTATTGCTATTATGTATTAATTTAAATATTGTAGAATGTAAAGGCTAAAATCCATGCCAAAATACTAAAAATGTGATTTGTTTTAATTTAAATATCATAGAATATAAAGTGCTAATCTCCACTATAAGAGTAGGGTACCATAAGTCACAAATATTGTACAAAATCAAAGTTTTTTGTACAATTAGGCATAGAGGTAAAATAACAGATAACATTTATAGATGTCCTTTACGATTCTTTCTATTACTAGTTTTTAGCTTTCTATATAGTTTTTATCTAGCTATTTTTATTTATTCCTCTATATATTATTATTCAGTTATATACATTAATATATTACTAATAATTTTATAACTATATAATTTCATATCTTAATATATTTTTTCTTTTTTATTTACAATTCTTATTTGCATACTAATATAAGTTATATATTTTTTATCATATAACTTGTTATCTTTTATTTTTTAGTTTCTATATAATTGTATATTATATAAAATATTTACAAATAAAATAGATTTTTTATTTTAATTTTTATCAAATAACAAATGTTCGTTTTTTAAATATGATTTTATTTTTTAATTAATAATTTCTTTTTATCTAATTATATTTTGTGTTTTAAATTTAAACTTTCAAACTTTCTGCTTATATAATAATTATAACTAATGAAGAGTTCCTATTTTGCATAAGTAAATTTATTTTAATAATTTTATATTAATCTATTTTGTTATATGCAATTTTATGGTTGCCCCCTACTCTACCGTTTTTTAGCATAAAAAATAAAACAGAATATATTATATACTCTGTTTTATTTAAATCTTTCTACTTGAGGCAAGGTTTTTCCAAACTTATATAGTATAATTATTTTTTATATTATTGTCAATTTTTTATAATTTGTAATTTGTTAGTTATATATTAAAATAAAACATCTTTCATTCTATCTCTAATTATTTCATTAACATATTTTTCTACATCCTCTTCTGTATTAAATAACATTTTAAAATTATATAGACTTTTATTTTTAAATATTGATGTTATCTCTGCAATTCTTTCTCTTACATCACTAGCTATATAATTGTAGTCCTTATCATTCAAAATTTCAAGTTTCTTAAAATTTATATAAGCTGGATGATCTTGTGGAATCTTTTCAATGCAATTTCTTAAAAAATTTCTTTCATAACTTGCTATCCTAAATGCTGCATCAATATTAAAGACTTCTTCGTCTTCAATAGCAATTATATAATATATTACAGCTTTTAATAAAATTCTTTCCAAATCTTCATAATTATCTATTTTTTTTGCACGAAAACTCATTAAACCTAATATATCAATCTCATATAATAGAGAATCTAATATATTTTCATTAAGTTCTAAGCATTTTTTTATTGCATCAATTGCTTGTTTATAAGTTCCACCTGGTTCAGCAATACGTGCTTTTTCCCCAAATCGTTCCTCAAATAATTTTGAATATTTTTCAAATTCAATTTTTTCTACTGATTTTTCAATTGGTTCATCATCTTTATTTTTTTCTTTCATAAAATCCTCCTTTTAATACTATTTAATATTATAATATCATATCTTGTATATCTAGTCTACTATGTGTGTCAAAATAGTTGTATCATTGTAGATGAAGTGTTTTATCGATTATTGTACCTTATTGTTTCATTATTTTTACTATTTTTAATAAAAAATATATGTAAAACTTAGTTACTTTACGCGTTTCACAATGCTTTAAAATACTTGTCTGTGCTTAATAGTACACTACTCTTCATAGTTATATGATTATATAATGTTGTATATAATCATATATATAATGATTGTATTGTCTTATAATAATAAAGTCTATACTATATAATATCAATAAAAAAGGAGATGTTATTATGGAAGAAGAAAAAAAGCAAAGTAAATTATATTTAAAATGGTGGTTTTGGGTCTGTATTGTAATGATTGTTGTTGTGTTAGTTTTCACTTCAATTATGCTTGTTGCTATTGGAAAAATATCGTCTGGAATAACTGGTATATCTATGCAGATACAAACTATTTATAGGGAAGCTACTTTGTATGATTCTGTTGAAAATAAAAGTTTGATATTAGAATTAAATCATTTTAAAGTAAACGAATATTCAACGCAATTTAACAATATGATTACTATTATCAAGAACAATCTTAATACTGAATTAAGTAATTATAATAAATTAATAATTTTTACTATGATAGATGGTGATAAAAAAGAAAACTATCTCACAATAAGAACTGTTTACAGTCTACCAGATTTTATGGAAATAGAAGAACGAAAATATATTGATTATGACAACTATACAGAATTATTTAATACATATGAAAGAACGATGGATAATTATACACAATTATTCAATTCGATAGGAAGATAACTGAAAAAGCTTGAAATAGAGCCTTTTTTTCTATATAAAAAAGTTAAGAAATAATGAAAAAGTTTTAATTTAAATATCGTAGAACATGAAATTGTGCTTTACAAAAATTTCATAGGTACTTTAAAAAAATTCACTTTCGATAGAATTGGACATAATATTAATATCTCAAATTTAATATTACCCTCTTTATTACTTTACTACGCAGTTCATACGGATACCAAATAGCCGAAAAAACATTTAAAAAAATACATTTGTAAACACATAATCTTAATATAAAGCCATAAAAGCACACTATCCTCTGATAATGTGCTTCTTATATTATAAAAAGAATATTTGGAATAAAACAACTAAAATAACACCCGGTATTCCTAATGTTCCTACTACAATAGCCGTTATCCAATTTAAAATAATAGCAAACCCAAAACTTGCACCAATTAAATTAATTACCCATAATATAATACCTCCAACTAGGGCATTTATTAATAATTTTATAATTAATTTCATTGGTAGTGCTAATATTTTTAAAATCATAAAACCAACCAATACCACTGCTAAAAATGGTAAAATAAATGCTAAATCCATCTTACATTCTCCTTTCTTTTGTTTTTATTTACTCCACATATGTTTTCTTGTCATTTCTAACAAGTTTAGCTTTGTAAATTCCATAATTTGATTTTTGGCTCTATCCTTTTTCAAATTCTGTCGTAGAACCTCTATAATCTGTTGTTTACTTATTTTCTCCTGCATATCAATATAGTCTATCACAATAATACCACCTATATCTCTTAGCCTAAGTTGTTTGGCAATTTCTATACTAGCCTCTGTATTCACCTTCACCACAGTTTGTTCTAAACTCTCTTTACCAGTATATTTACCAGAATTTACATCAATTGCAGTTAAAGCTTCCGTTTGGTCTATGGTAATAAATCCACCACAAGGTAACCAAATCTTTCGTCTATTCATCTTTTCAATCTGCTCTTGCCAATCATATACATGAAAAATATCTACTCGTACCTCTATAGAAATCTTATCCTGTAATTCCCATAACTTTAAAATATCTTCTACTTGACCTTTCATTTGCTCTTCTTCTACTAGTATACGTTCCAAATGATTATCTACCAAGTCCAATAGCAATCTTTCTAAAATACTTTCCTGTTCCCATAAAGGTACAGGTACTTGCTCATTCGTCATCTCTTTAGCTTTATTTTGTATCTGTTTCCACTTTTCTAAAGTATCTGCTATATCTTTTTGTATCACCTCTTCTGGTTTTCCCTGTGCTGCTGTTCGAATAATTATGCCTACTTCTCTATCTTCTCCTAAAGATTTTTCTGCCATTTCTATTAGTCTTTGGCGTTCTGTCTCTTCCTCTATTTTTTGAGAAACCGTAATAAACGTATTTTCTGTTAGTAATACTACAAATCTACCCGGTATATGAATATGTGTACTAATTCTTGCTCCTTTACCATGAATACTATCTTTTTTCACCTGTACCAATATAGGTCTATCTTTTTTTAGAAAATTCTGAATCGTATACTGCCCCATATCTTCCTTTTTATTTCCTGTAACAGAACTAACTTTAGGTAAAATATCCTTTAAATGTATATATGTATTTTTACCTTGACCAATATCTACAAATGCCGCCTGCATCCCTGGTAATACATCTACTACCCTTCCTAAATAAATATTTCCCTCTAATCGCTTATGGTCTGCTTGCTCCTCATAATATTCTTGCATGACACCATCTTGCATAAGCGCTATTTTTCTACACTCCGGCTGTCCACCAATTAAAATTTCCTGCATAGATTTTCCTTCCTATTAGTTAAACTGATTCATAGCATAATCTAAGCCATGTTTAACCATTTCTATAGCAGCATTTGCTGCTTTATTCGTTCCTTGTGCTAGTAAGGCTTGTTCTTCTTCTGGAACACTACCAATCACATAACTAATCATTTCTTCTTTTCTTGCTGGTTTCCCAATACCTACACGAATTCTAGCAAACTCCTCAGATTGCAGTTCCGAAACTACAGATTTCATTCCATTATGGGAACCAGGTCCACCCTTCTTACGAATCTTTATCTTACCTGGTTCAATATCCATATCATCATAAATTACCAATAAATCCTTTAAATCCACATGATAAAACTGTATAAATTGAATTAACGCTTTACCACTTAAATTCATATACGTCTGAGGCTTAATCAGCATCACCTTTTTTCCATCAATCATACCATCTCCATAAATAGCTTCAAACTTTTTTCTTTTCATATCTATTTGGCACAATTTAGCAATCTGATTAATCGTATCAAACCCCATATTGTGCCTCGTATGGTTATACTCTTCTTCTGGATTTCCCAATCCCACAATTATATACATATCGGTTTCCTTCTTCTACTTGGTTTTATCTAAACTATTATACAAATCCTGCAACTCTTGCTCTGAAAACGGATACTTCTTATTACAAAAATGACAAACAAGCTCAGCGCCTCTATCCTCTTCTATCATAGCTTTTAATTCCTCTTTTCCAATCGTCGCAAGTGCTCTTTGCATTTTCTCCTTACTACAATTACATGCATACACAGGATGTAGCTCTTCTTCAATAAGTTGTAAATTTACATCTCCTGTAATATCCTTTGCAATTTCTTCTAAAGACATATTTTCAGCTAACATCTGACTAATTGGTTTTGCTTCTCTAATTCTATTTTCTAAAATAAACAAATCATCAGCTGTAGCATCTGGCATAGCAGAAACCATATATCCACCACTTGCCTTTACCCCATCTTTATCTACCAAAACACCTAAAGCTACCGCTGTATTTTTTTGTTCAGATGTAAAAAAATAATTTGTAAAATCTTCTGCAATCTCTCCTGTAACCAATTTACTAGTGCCTACATAAGGTTCTTTTAACCCTAAATCTTTAATTACATATAAGAACCCTTGATTGCCTACCGCCATACCAACATTTAATTTTCCATCTTCTCTTAATGGTACCTCTATATATGGATTTCCAACATAGCCTCTTGTCCTTAATGCTTTATCCACTGTAGCTGTTATTCCTCCTAAAGGACCATTTCCCTTTATCTGAATAGTAATGGTATCTTCTTTTCCCTTCAATTGTGCTCCCATAAGAGCTGCCATTGTCAAAGTTCTACCTAACGCAGCAGTAGCCACTGGACTCAAATCATGGATTTTTCTAGCTTCTTCTATTAATTTCGTCATAGAAGCACAAGTAATTTGTATTCTTCCTTGATAAGCCAAAAATTTCATAATGGTATTCATATTTATCTTCCTCTTTCTTTTTTACTTCTTTTTACTGCCTGCATTATATCACAAAAGCATAAGGCAAGCAATAAAAACTTGTCTTTGTCTATTTCTTATTTTATTTTTTAAATTTTAGTTGACAATTCAAATTCTTAGTAATATACTGTTAATATCAATAAGTTAATAAGATAATTAAAGGAGGAATTACTATGTATGATTTAGAACTTGTTTCTGATTTTTATGAATTTACTATGTCTAATGCTTATTTACAAAAGAAAATGGAAAATAAAATGGCTTATTTTGATGTATTTTTTAGAAGAATTCCAGATGGTGGTGGTTATGCCATAGCAGCTGGGCTAGAATCTATTATTGATTATGTTCAACATCTAAAATTTACAAAAGAAGATATTGCTTATCTAAAAAAACAAAATAAATTTTCTGACAATTTTCTAACCTATTTAGAGAACTTTCACTTTACAGGAGATATCTGGGCTATTCCAGAAGGAACCGTTGTTTTTCCAAATGAGCCGATTATAACGGTAAGAGCACCTATGATAGAAGCACAATTATTAGAAACTATGTTATTACTAACTATCAACCATCAAAGTTTAATTGCCACGAAAACTAGCCGTATTGTAAAAGCAGCTAAAGGTAGACCAGTCATGGAATTTGGTGCTAGAAGAGCCCATGGTGTAAATGCAGCTGTCTTAGGAGCTAGGTCTTCTATTATTGGTGGTGCAGTTGGTACTTCTTGTACATACTGTGCTAAAGAATTTGCTGTACCTGCTAGTGGAACCATGGCTCATAGTTTTATTCAAAGCTTTGATTCAGAATATGAAGCATTTAAAGCTTATGCACAAATTTATCCTCATGATTGTACTCTTTTAATTGATACTTATGACACATTAAAAAGCGGCCTTCCTAATGCCATTCGTACCTTTAATGAAGTTTTACAGCCAATGGGAATTAGACCAAAAGCCGTACGTTTAGATAGTGGTGATTTAGCTTATTTATCTAAAAAAATACGAGCTATTTTAGATGAAAATGGCTATCCTGATTGTAAAATATGTGCTACTAACTCTTTAGATGAATATTTAATTACTTCTTTATTAGAACAAGATGCTAAAATCGATAGTTTTGGTGTTGGTGAAAATTTAATTACAGCCAAAAGTGAGCCTGTATTTGGTGGTGTCTATAAACTGGCGGCTATTGAAGAAGATGGTGTCATTACGCCTAAAATAAAAATTAGTGAAACTTTAGCTAAAATCACTAATCCTGGTTTTAAAAGAACCTATCGTTTTTATGATAAAGACTCTCATAAGGCACTAGCCGACGTCATCACTCTATTTGAAGAAGAAATACCAACAGATGGGTACTTAATTTTTGATGAACAAGACCCTTGGAAAAAGAAACATTTAACGAATTATGAGGTAAAACCTTTACAAGAAAAAATATTTGAAAATGGTAAGCTAATCTACCAAGTACCTACTTTACCAGAAATTGCCCAATATGCCAAAGAACAATTAGACAGTCTATGGGAAGAAGTAAAACGTTTAGAAAATCCTCATATTTACTATGTAGATTTATCCGAAAAATTATGGCATTTAAAGAAAGATATGCTTTCACAAATCCTATCTTAGATTTTTTCTAAGATAGGATTTACAAAAAGAACTTTTAGCCATATACTACTTATAGAAAATAAGAAGAGGGTTTTATTTATGATAAAATTAATTGCTAGTGATTTAGATGGTACCATGATAAACCAAAATTTTCCTATTGCTAAAGATAATCTAAAAGCAATTGAAGATTTACACAAATCTAACTTACCATTTGTTATTTGTACAGGAAAAACCTATTCCATTAGTAAACACTATTGTGATGATTTTCATGCACAATATGGCATTTTCGGAAATGGTAGCCAAATTATTAATCTAAAAACTGGAGAAGAAATTGATAGTAAACTACTTTCATTAGAAGACATATTTACTTGTCTTTCCATCGCTTCTTCACACCATTTACATGTTCATGCTTATACTTCTAATAGCCTTTTAACAGAACAGCTAGCTTACCTAGATTTAAGAAATGCTTTACTATATCCCCATCAGATAAAAATTCAAAAAGTAGACAATCTAGAAAATTATATACAAACACAAAAGCCAGCCATTTTAAAGTTAGTCCTTTCTAGTGAATCCGATTTAACACCAGTCAAAACACAGTTAGAAGATCATACTAACTTGACAATTTGTCATATTCGAAAATACGGGCATTATAAAGATACGGTTATTCATAAAGAGTATAATTATCTAGATATCTCACCTCATTTAGTTTCTAAAGGCAGTGCCCTTCAAACATTAAGTCACTACTTAAAGATAAAGAAAGAAGAAATCTTATCTGTTGGTGATAATGTTAATGACTTAGATATGTTACAAAACTCAGGCAT
>CATZDQ010000063.1 GCA_958417695.1 uncultured Clostridiaceae bacterium
TTTCTAGTAATATGAATAGTACATTAGATAGAATGAAGAAATATTAGAAACAGCAAATAGGGGGTGCAAATTTTGATAATAGCCATTATAATACTGCTAGTTGTGATTATTGTATTTTTAATGTTATACAATATGTCTGTCCATAAAAAAATAGATACCTTTAATAGTATTAATCAAAAGATTACAAGTTTAAATGTTCTACAAGATTTTATGGATACGATTAGTGCAGAAAAATCAGCCGATGAAAAAATTGAAAAAATAAATGAAATACTAATTGAAAAATACGATATTAAATATTCTACGATTGTAGTATATAATGGCGTAGAATATATCATAAAAGCAACCAATGTAGATGAAAAACATTGGGAAACTTTAAGAAATTTGCATAAAGAGCCTATTTTTCAAGATAGTATACAAACTGCAACTCCTAAATATGTAACAGTTGAGGCAGAAGGAGAAAGACTTCCTTATCAAAAAATGGAATTTGGAAGAGCCAAATGTGCTATGTTTTTTCCTTTATATATTGACAATGTATATATTGGATATTGGATTATTGAAAGTGGAAAACCACATGACTTCGATGGGGTAGATACTACTATTTTAGAAGTCGTAAGGAATAATATTATTGCTATTTTAAAAACCTTAGAAAAACAAAGTGTAATTGAAAATATTGTAAGAGATGATTTGTTTACAGGTTTAAAATCAGAAGAATACTTATACGGGGAAGGAAAGAGAAAAATTGACCAATATACGATGTCTGCTGTTTGCATGTTTAAAATTACCAATATTGTAGATATTAATGAAATGTATGGTAGACATACGGGTAATGAAGTAATTAAAGCAGTTAGTAGAACCGTTAGCCAAAACATTGCTTCAGAATATATCTTTGTTAGATATATGGGACCTAAATTTGTAGTAGTATTCTCAGGAATAGAAGTAGATGGTGTTACGGGCTTTATGAAAGATATTAAACAAAAAATAGAAAATTTAGAAATTCAGCAAGCAGAAGAAGATGTCTTTGAAGAAGAAGAACCAGAAATCGTAAAACCAAAAATGAATGTGGTTATTACAACGTATTATAAAGGAACAGCCATGGAAGGTGTAACCAAAAAACTAGAGGAATATTTGGACAACGCTAATGAAAAAGAAAGCAATATAAATTATATATAAAAATAGGAGGAAACGATTATGGCTAAAGATGAGACTATGTGTTTTACAGCACCAAGAGAGGAAAACACAAAATCAAAAGAAATATTAAGAGAGGTATATGCAGCGCTAAAGGAAAAAGGTTATAATCCTATTAATCAAATTGTTGGTTATATTTTATCAGGAGATCCTACCTATATTACAAGTCATAATAATGCTAGAAATTTAATTAGACAAATTGAAAGAGATGAACTCCTAGAGAAAATGGTAAAGGATTATATCGCAATTGACGAAGAAAATGTATAAATAATGAGGAAATTATGAGAAAATTAGGAATTGATTATGGAGATAGTCGTGTAGGTATTGCCATAACAGATGCTTTAAATATTACAGTGCAAGGGCTAGAAACCATTCACCATCAAGGAAATGATAAATTAGTATTAAAGCGTTTAAAAGAGTTATTAGAAATATATGAGGTGGATACCTTTGTTATAGGCATGCCACTGAATATGGATGGGACCAAAACACAAAGGGTAGAAGTGACAGAAAAATTTATGCATAAACTAAGATGTCAATTTCCACAAATAAAACTAGAAACCATAGATGAACGATTAACAACCGTGGCAGCTCATAAAACCATGAATTTCTTAAATGTGAATAAGAAAGAAAAAAGAAATATTGTAGATACCATTTCGGCAGTGTACATTTTAGAAACTTATGCACATAAAATGGAAAATGAAAATCAAAAAAACGACAAAAAATAGATGGAAATTTTAGTAAGAAGTATTGCGATATTTAAAAAAATAGTATATGATATAGCAAAATAACCAATACTATTAAAAAGGTATTAGTATTGTAGAAATACAATTTAATATATAAATTTGAAAGGAGAAATTAAAAAATGAATAATGATGAAAATAACAATGTTCCAGAACAAGATGAGGAACTAGACAACATAATTGTTTTAAATGATGAAAATGGAGAGGAAGTTTCTTTTGAATTTTTAGACTTAATAGAGTTAGATGATGAAGAATATGTTGTTCTTCTACCTGTAGAAGAAGAGGGCGAAGAAGCTGGTGAAGTAGTCATTCTTAAAGTAGAAGATACCGAATCAGAAGATGAAGAATCTTATGTTAGTGTAGAAGATGAAGAAATTTTAAACAAAGTATTTGAAATCTTCAAAGAGAAATTTAAAGATGAATTTAACTTTGTAGATGATGATGAGTAAGTAAAGGGAAGATGGAGGTTTGGGATAACGAACCTCCACTTTTTCTTTTTAGGAAAATAAAAAAGGGAGAGAAGACAAATGAAAAATTTAAGTAGTTGGTTAATTATGATTTTTGTTATTGTATTTTGGGCATTTAGGGTATTGGTAGCTATTACAGGTACAACTGGAGCAGAATTTTTTGTAAAACCTATGGATAATACAGTAGAGATTATATTAACTTTTGTGGTATTGGCTATTATTCCACTTTTATGGAGAAGAAAAATGATAGGAGCACTTGCCTATGTTGGAATATATGGTTGGTATTTTGGAACAGAGTTATTAAAAACTTTTCCACCAATATTAGCAGGAGAAGTAGCAAGTATAGATGCATTTATGAATTTGCTAATAAATGTAATAGGAATTGCACTTCCTATCATAGCCTTAATCGATATTGCCTTAGATAAAACAAGAATGAAGAATCCAGTACACAAAGATACAGATTGGTTTTATAAAAATGAGCAATATGATAGAAAGCTAGACGATAGAGCTGACAAAAATAATTATAGAACTTTATAGAACTACTTTTTTACTAAGTTAATGCTATGAACAATTAACGATAGGGGGATAATTATGTTAGAGAAAATAAAAAGTAGTTGCTTATATGTAATGGATAATGCAAAACATGTATCTATAAATGATGAAGCAATGATGCAATTAACCAATAAGATGAAGAATATCCAAATGGAGAACTGGTTAAGTTCCTCTCCATTTGGTTTATTAAATTTACCAGTGGAACAGATTGTTAATTTTTTGTTAGTATATGAAGCTATTTTATTTTCTTTTTGGAATAGTCCAAAATGGTCTGTAGAAACGCCAGAGGGAACATTAGATGGCTCAACTGCTTTATTATATGCATTATTAAAATATACCCAAAATAATAAAACGACAGACTTTTCTAAAATAAGTAAAAAAGAATTTTCTACGATACTAAAAGGAAATATAGAAATTCCTTTATTTAAAGAAAGATGGGAAATTATAAAATCTGTAAGTCAAATCGTAAATGACAAAATGGATGGCAATTTTTATGAATACATAAAACATATAACAAAAGATGATGAACTTTTTTCTTTGATAATAGAGTTCTTTCCAAACTTCCAAGATGAAAGAATATATAAGGGAGAAACAATTTATATATACAAACTAGCTCAATTATTAACATCGGATATCCTACATATAAGAGAAATGAAAGAAGGTATATCTGTTAGTTACCAAAACTTAGTTGGTTGTGCAGATTATAAAATACCGCAAGTTTTAAGGGCTATGGGAATACTAATTTATGACAAAGAACTTTCTAATCGAGTAGATAATCATATAGAAATTAAGAAAGGTTCTACTTATGAAGTAGAAATAAGAGCTGGTATGCTAACGGTTATTTGTAAAATTGAGAAATTGTTGATGAGTCAATATAATTGTATAGATATAAACGATTATCTATATTTACAGAAAAATAATTAAGATTTAAACTTTAAACCATATCATTTAACTAGGTGTACTAACTATTAAAAATAAGACATTTCTTAATAATAATACTTTTATAGTCTTGTTAGATAGTAGTATATAGCGTTTACTTATCTTATTATCAATTCTTATATTTTTATATTCAAAAGTAGTAAATAAAAAACGGAAGTCATAAAAAACAACAATTTACATTATTTATTGGGCGTTGTATAATATATAAAATAAAAAGTAGTGATTGTGAGGGTGGTCCCTATGGAATTAAAAGAACAAATAAGCAATTTAAAATCAATGATAAATAGTTACAAATTAACAAGTTTGATAATAACCTCAAATAATCTAGGAATTTTTAATAGTTTAACTGAAAATGGAAAAACTTTGAAACAAATAGCAAGAGAAATTAAAATTTCAAGTAATAAGATAGAACCCATTTTAAATGGGTTAGTAATGTATAAAATTATAAGTAAGAATGAAAATGGATATTATTTAGGGGAATATAAAGATGTCTTGTTAAAGAACTCAAAATTTAATCAAACAGGATATATAAACTTTGCTCAAACGATTATGAAAAAGTATGACAATTTAGAAAATGCTATAAAAGACAACTTATTACCTATTAGCAATTTTAATGAAATGACTGATAAACAAGCTGAAAGTTTTATGCAAGGAATGCAAGCTAATGCTATACCACAAGCAGAATATATTTCAAATAAGTATAATTTCAAAAATCATAATATATTGGATATTGGAGCAGGTGCTGGAACATATTTAATAACTGTTGCAAAAAAAGATAAAACTGTAACGGGAAAAATGATAGACTTACCAGAAATTTCAAAGATTCAAAATAGAAATATAATAAAAGAAAATTTACAAGAAAGACTAAGCTCTATTTCTTGTGATTATAACAAAGAATTCCCAGTAGAAAATTATGATGATATTTTTTTATTTGCAGTAGTACATCAAGAGCCAAAGAAAAATGTAATAAAATTATTGGATAATATCTATAAAATATTAAAACCAAATGGAAGATTATTTTTGACAAGCTTTTTCTTAAACGACGATAAAGTAAGTCCTGAATTTTCTGTACAATTTGCAATAGAAATGCTAGCAAATTCTAAAAATGGAAAGGTATACACGCATAGTGAGATAAAAGAATTACTAAAAGATTGTAATTTTTCAAGCGTTGAAAGAATAGAAGAAATTCCTAGTCCAGCGACGTTATATATAGCTAAAAAATAATTATATCCATAGATGAGGATATCAAATAGAGTCACTTATAAAGGTATTTGATAAAAATGAATGATATATTAAATAGATATAAAGACACAAAATTTGAAGGAGAATATATATAGTGGATAACAGGAGTAACAAGTTTGTCTTTGTTCCATTTTGTTTAATGGCACAGGCATATCAAGCCCAAGGAATTGTTAAGTATGAATGGACAAGCTCCATAAAACCTATCATGAATATATTGTTGGAAAATGATATCAATATAATACAAATGCCGTGTGCAGAAGCAGAGTTTGGAAATAATTTGATTAGAATGCCTAAAGGCATTAGCAAATACAATACAGAAGAATTTAATATATACTGTGAGAAACTAGCGAATAAAGTAGCAAATCAAATTTCTAATATTTTAAAATCAAATTATAAAATTGTAGCAATACTTGGAATAGAACAATCTCCATCTTGTTGTGTAAATTATATTTATACAAATAATGGAATGGAAAATAGAATGGGGTTATTTATGCAAAAGCTTTATGAAAAAATAAAAGAATATGATATTCCTATAATAGGCATCAATAGAAAGTATATAAAGAAGTCTTTAAACAAATTAAAAGATGTATTAGAAAATTAAAAAGGTTATTACGACATGTAAATCCTACTCAAAAATTAATATTAAAATATAGAGAAGAGGCGAATATAGGACCAAAAAAATGATTGAAGTTCAAAATATAAAAGTCAATATAGCAAATATAAATGAAGATGATTATATATATTTCAGTATTTAGATTGTCCAATTAAAGCCAAAAATCTACATATATTTAAAGCAAAAGGAAAGTTAGTGAAAATAAGGTCCTCAGAAAATACTGATTTAATAGTTGATAATTTTTAACTAGAGTATTAGAAAATTTATATAGACAGTATGGAGGTAAGATATGAAAGCGATAACGATTAAACAACCATGGGCAACATTAATAGCAGAAGGTTATAAGGAATATGAATTTAGAAATTGGAAAACTAAATATCGTGGTGAAATACTAATTCATGCAGGTAAAGGAATAGATAAGAAAGCGATGGAAAGGTTTCAATATTTGAATTTAAAATATCCGATTGGACAAATCATTGCTAAAGCTAATATTACGGATTGTGTTAAAATAGATGATGAATTAAGAGAAGAACTAAAGGAAAAAGATTCAATTGTTTATAAAGGAGTTATCAATAAAACTTCTAGTGATTGGGATGGTTATGGTTTTAAATTAGAAAATATTGAAAGGATTGAACCTATTGAAATAAATGGAAAATTGAGTTTATGGGATTATGATTATAAAAAATAATATAATTATGGAGGCAGTATGAAACATAAAATGAATTTAAATTAAAGGACCTTTCAATTCAATAGAAATTAGATTAAACGATAAAAATAGACAATTAGTTAGAGAAAAAAATCTAATTCAATTTACAAATAGAACAACACTTGATATTATTATCGTTGAATTATATCAATATTTAAATTTCGATGAATTGTATAAAATTTCAAGGAAGATACGGAGTTGTAGAGATAGAAACAAGAATTTTATAAGGTAGGAAGTGAATCAAATGGAAAATAATATGAATATCAATTGGTATCCAGGGCATATGGCAAAAACCAAAAGACAGATAGCAGAAGATTTAAAATTAATCGATGTTGTTATAGAAATATTAGACGCTAGAATCCCTATTTCTAGTAGGAACCCAGATATAGAAGCCTTAATACAAGAGAAGAAGAAAATCATTGTGTGTAACAAACAAGATTTAGCAGACGAAAAAGCAAATGAGCAATGGATGAGATATTACCAAAAACAACAAATACCAGCTGTCTTAACGGATGCCAATAGTGGGAAGGGTATCCAAGAAGTAATTCGTACAATCGAAAAAGTAACACAAGAAGAGAAAGAGAAAGCTTCTCAAAAAGGAAGAATAGGAAAGTCCATCAGAGCAATGGTTTTAGGAATACCGAACGTAGGAACAGCATCCTTTATTAATCGAATTACACAAAAAACGACGATGGCAGTAGGAAACAGACCTGGTGTTACAAAACAAAAACAATGGGTACGTATTAACCAGAATATAGAATTATTAGACACACCAGGTGTTCTTTGGCCTAAATTCCAAAATAATGAAGTAGCATTACATTTAGCCTATACAGGAACTATCAAAGATGATTTATTAGAAAAAATAGAAGTAGCTTACTATTTCTTGAAATTTATAATAGAAAATCATAGAGAAGTATTAACCCAAAGATATCAGATAGAACTAGACACTATTGAAGAGATTATGGATAATAAAGAAGCAATGGAAAATGAGAATATTATGCAGATTTTGTATTTAATAGGAAAAAGAAGAGGGGCTATTTTAGCAGGAGGAATGATAGACGAAGAAAAAACAGCCAATTTGTTGCTAGAGGATTTTAGAAGTGGAAAGTTAGGTAGAATAACCATAGAACCATGTAAAGAAATATAAACAAAAAAAGAGGTGGAAATAAAATGGACGAACTAATTAATAGAAATAAGGAAAAAGAAGAAGTAAAACTAATGCCACCATTAGTCTGGGCTTATATAGGAGATTGTGTATATGAGTTATTCATTAGAACGACTTTAGTCAATAACACAAAACTAAACCCCCATAAATTACATTTAGAAGCGACCAATTATGTAAAAGCAAAAGCGCAAGCAGATATATTAGCTAAAATTTATGATGAACTAACTATAGAAGAACAAGAAGTGGTAAGAAGAGGTAGAAATGCGGAAAATCATCATCTACCTAAAAATGCTAATGTAACAGACTATATGTATTCTACTGCTTTTGAAGCATTAATTGGCTATTTATATTTAACAAAACAAGATAGACGATTAAAAGAAGTTTTACAAATGTGTTACTAAAGAAAAAGGAGGAAAAGTGGAAGCAACCATATCTTATATTGTAGGAACAATAGCTTTAATGGTTTGGATTTTTAGTATCCAAGTCAAAGGAAAAGAAAAGATTTTACAAACACAAATGATAGCCAATATATTATATAGTATACAATATATACTCATTGGTGCTATAACAGCAGGCTCGATGAATTTAGTTTCTGCACTAAGATCTTACGTTTTTTATAAGAAGCAGAAAAATACCAATATGGTTTCTACTACATGGTTATTTGTATTCATTACTATTATATTAGTAATAGCAGTTATTACATGTAGGGATTTTATGTCGTTAATTCCAATTATTATAACGATATTATATACGTATGCAACCTGGCAAAAAAATACGAAAGTAATTCGTATCATTTTTCTTCTAGCTGCTTGTATCTGGATATATTACAATTTCTATATAGGTGCTTATGTAGCCATTATAGGAAATGGACTAGAAATCATCTCTAGCATTATTTCAATGATACGATTTGATAAGAAAAAGAAAATAAGCAATTGACAGCAAATAAAAAATGTGCTATGATATACAAGCACGTGGCCCCTTGGTCAAGCGGTTAAGACGCAGCCCTCTCAAGGCTGAATCATGGGTTCGATTCCCGTAGGGGTCACCAAAAAAAGGAAAATAGTATGCATATAGGAATATGTATACTATTTTTTTCGGTAAAAAATACAAAATAAATGAAAGCTATATAGACAAATAGTTACATAAAAATAATTGTAATTCCAATTGTTAAACGAGAAAATAAATACAAAGATGAAACAAAGGAAAATAAAGGAGCAAGAAAATGGAAAAAGGAATTACTTTAGTAGCATTAGTCGTAACTATTATTATATTAATTATTT
>CATZDQ010000064.1 GCA_958417695.1 uncultured Clostridiaceae bacterium
CAAAGTACTTATTTTTCATACAATCCCTATAGCTAACCTCTCCATCCTTTATTTGTATTATTTTATCTACATTTTTTATGGTAGCCAATCTATGGGCAATAATAAGAACTGTGCTAGTTTGTGAAATTTTATCTATGATACTTTGTATCATTTTTTCAGTTCTTAAATCAATATTAGATGTTGGCTCATCAAATATATAAATACTAGATTTATGAATGATGGCCCTTATAAAGGCTATAATTTGTAATTCTCCTTTTGATAATCTATGACTATTAATTACTTCGTCTAATCCATTATTTAATCTTGAAAGTAAACCAATCACGCCAATTTTATTCATAACCTCTAATATTTGTTCATCTGTTATATTTGTCTTATCTAGTAAAATATTTTTTCTCAAAGTATCATTAAACACAAAGGTATTTTGAGAAATATAAGAAATATTATTTCTTATCGATTCTATTGATATCTGTTCTATGTTGTAACCATCTATTGTAACCATTCCTTCTTTAACAGGATATAGCCTCATTAGAATCTGTACCATAGTTGTTTTCCCCGCTCCAGTTTTACCTATAATCGCTACTTTTTCTCCTTGTTTAATTTCAAATGACACATTTTTTAAAACTTCTTTCTTATGATAAGCAAAACTCACCTCTTTAAATTGAATATTTCCTTCAAATTTTTCAATCCTTTTTCCTTTGAAAATATCTTCTTTTTCTTCTATTTTTAAAATGGTATTCATTCTTTCTAATGAAACAAGAGCTTCTTGAATTTCCTCCATCTGGTTAAATATCTCTTTTAAAGGATTAAAACATTGTCTTATATAGTATAAAAAGATATAGACCGTTCCTAAGCTATACGTTATATTTATATTTAAGACATAATATAAAATTGCATAAATTCCTATAGCTTCTAAGAATATCCCAACTGGCCATAAAAAGGAATTTACATATATATATCGATATCTATTTTTTAGTTCTTCATTTAATAAATTATTTACCCTTTTTATATTTTTTTCTTCTAGTGAAAAGAATTTTGTTAATTTACTTTTATTATAATCTTCTGAATATTGCCTATTCTCCAAATCTCTTTTATCTAATGTAACTCTATCAATTTTCTTTAATTTTATAACAAGAATATAAGAGTATAACCCAATTAATAAAATGATACCTGTACCAATGAAAGCCAACTTAATATCTAATATAAACATAACTATTATCATTAGTAAGATATGTAACACATCATTTAATACGACTGGTATATTATCTGAAAATAGAGATTTTACATTTTCTGCATCTACAGTCATTCTTGTATACATATCCGCAGAGGAAAATTTCCTGAAAGTTTCTAGTTTCATATCTAATATTTTATTTAGCATGCTATTTCTTAATTCAGTTAACATTGCATTAGATAGTAAATTCGTTTTTTTATTTTTTATAGCTTTTACAAATAGGATACCTATTCTAACTAACAAATATAGACATACTAGTATAATTACCTTTTTGATGATGATATTTTCAGAAAGTTCATCAATGATTAATTTTAAAATATATGGCGCTATCACATGGAATATATTGACTAGAATTAATAAAAAAATAATTATAAGCATACTTTTTTTATTTTTCTTAAATCCATTCATCCATTTTCTCTCCTTCTAACTCATATTCATACATTTCTTTATATAATTCGTTCTCTTCTAATAATTCTTGATGTTTTCCACATGCTACAATTCTTCCATTTACCATAAGATAAATTCTATCTAATTTTTCTACATCTGTTACTTTATTAGCAATAATAATTATTGTCTTATCATTTTTAGTTAAAATAGTATGTAATATTTCTTTTTCTGTCTTTTTATCTAATGCTGAAAAAATATCATCTAAAATAATAAAATCTTTATCCACTATCATATTTCTGGCTATTACAATTCTTTGCTTTTGACCACCAGATAATTTTGCCCCTTTTTCTCCTACCAATTCTTCAAATTCATTTTCCATTTTAAAAATATCTTCTAATATATTAGCCTCATTTGTGGCTTGTACAATTTGTTTACCATCATAATCCATTTCTAGTATAATATTATTCTTTATGGTATCATTGATTAATGTGTCCTTTTGTAAAACGTAGCTTATATTCTTAAATAAACTGTATTTATCAATTTCGGTAATATCTATTCCGTTAATATAGACTTGATCCTTCTCTATCTGATAAAGTCCTGAAATAATATTCATTAAAGTTGTTTTTCCGCTTCCAAACATACCTATAATTCCAACTTTTTCATTTTTATGAATTTCAAAATCTACATTTTTTAGTACTTTTTCTGTTGAATGTGGATAACTATAAGATAGATTTTTTACTCTGATTTGTTCTATATTTTGAATAAGTTGTTTCCCTTTTTGTTCATAGGTTTCTACCTCCATTATTAGATTAAACCTATGAATAGCTTGTTTTAAATATACTATTCCATTTGTAATTTCCTTTATTCTTTTTGCAAAAGATTTAAATATACTATCCACAAAAGTAGTAAAAACTGTAAGCGAACCTACTGTTAATTCTCCTTTGATACATAAAAATGCACCATATACAATTGCTAACATATAGCATGTTCCCTCTATTACATTTGTTATATTGTCAATACTGGCGTCTACTTTTCCAACTTGATAATCTTTTTGCCTCATTATTTCATTTTCTTTTTCAAAAAGTTCTTTTTGTTTATATTGATTATTATATAATTTGATTAGTTCAAAATTACTGGTATTTTCTTCAATAATATTAGATAATTTTACATATTCTTTTCGTGCTTCTTCTACTTCCCTTTGTTTTTTATGATATAATATTATATTTGAAATTAAAGCAATCAGTATCATTGCTATGAGAATAATTGATAATTGAATGTGGATAGTATATGCCGACATAATAATAATTAGTACAGGCGTCATAATCAAGTCTATAATTGCCTGAAAAAAATTACCTAAAAATTTTCTTATCATTGGTATTTCTTTTGTTAAGTATGCTAGTAGTTTTCCTTTTTCTGTCCTATCATAATATTCTTCTTTAACATATTGTAATTTATGATAAACCACTTTTCTAATTCTAGTATCTGAGGACCTAGCAACTATAAAATAACATATTCTTTTTATCGTATTGGGAATAAAAATAATAGCAGAATAAAAAAGTAGCCTATAAATTTCTTGCATAATTTGCTCTTTTTCCACTCCTGCTTGTAATAGCATATCTAAAATTCTACCAACAATTTGCGTATTTACTAATGTTATATATATAACTATTGTTTCAAAAAACATACCTAAAATATAAAATGGAAATGTTTTTTGAAATTCTCTTTTTATAAATTCATGCACTTTATGTCTTTTCTTCATTTAATCCCTCTTTTGTATCATTTATCCTATCTATCTTTTATTTATACAATATTTTACAGTTTTATTTATCTTTCTTATCCTATCATACTTCTTTTAACATTTCTACTATTTTTATACTTTTTCTAAACATATAAAATATTTATTTACTTGTTGCATACAAAAAAAGGAACTGTAAAAGTCCCTTTTCCATCTTCTTTTATTCTACTTCATCGATACAATCTTCAAATTGACTATTATATAGATTTGCATAAAAGCCATTTTTAGCTAATAACTCTTCATGACTACCTTGTTCTACAATATCTCCATGGTCCATTACTAAAATTAAATCTGCATTTTTTATTGTTGATAATCTATGGGCAATAATAAAGCTAGTTCTTCCCTTCATTAAATTATCCATAGCAGATTGAATTTGGATTTCTGTTCTAGTATCAATCGAACTGGTTGCCTCGTCTAAAATCAAAATTTTAGGGTCTGCTAAAATCACTCTAGCAATGGTTAATAATTGCTTTTGTCCAGCTGAAACATTGCTAGATTCCTCATTCAGTACCATATCATAAGCATTTGGTAAGGTTTTAATAAAGTGATGTACATGAGCTGCTTTTGCTGCCTCTATCACTTCTGCATCACTTGCTTCTGGCTTACCATAGCGGATATTATCCTTAATAGTTCCTCCAAATAACCACGTATCTTGTAAAACCATACCAAACATTTTACGAAGGTCTCCTCTGTTAAAATCTTTAACATTCACTCCATCTACTAAAATCGCACCACTGTTAACATCATAAAAACGCATTAACAATTTTACCATTGTTGTTTTTCCAGCACCAGTTGGTCCAACAATAGCAATCTTTTGGCCATCCTTAATTTGTGCATTAAAGTCATTAATGATGGTTTTATCCTCATCATAACCAAAATGAACATGGTCAAAAGTCACATTTCCTTTTAAACCTTCTGTCTGCTTTGCATTTGCAATATCTTGCACTTCTTCTGGTTCTTCTAAGAAAGCAAATACCCTCTCAGCAGCAGCTACCATAGATTGTAACATACTAGAAATTTGTGCAATTTGTGCAATTGGTTGTGTAAATTGTTTATTATATTGGATAAAAGATTGAATATTACCTACTGTAATTTTACCTTGAATGGCAAAATAACCACCTATAATTGCTACTGCTACATACCCTACATTTCCAATAAAGTTCATTAAAGGATGCATCAAGCCAGATAAGAACTGAGATTTCCACCCAGAACGATATAATTCTTCATTCTCTTTTCTAAAAGCCTTTATTGCTTTTTCTTCTCCATTAAAAGCCTTTACAATATCATGGCCACCATAAATTTCTTCTACTTGACCATTGACATGCCCTAAATATTCTTGCTGTCTTTGGAAGTATTTTTGTGACTTTTTAACAATAAATCTAACAATCAAAGAAGCCACTGGTAAAATGACTAATGACACTAATGTCATTTCCCAACTAATGGTAAACATCATAATTAAAATACCAATAATTGTACAAATAGAAGTAATAATTTGTGTTATACTTTGGTTTAAGTTTTGGGAAAGTGTATCAATATCATTGGTAATAATAGATAGCACTTCTCCATGTGTTCTTTTATCAAAATAACGCATTGGTAAACGATTAATTTTTGTAATTAAATCGCTACGTAAACGAAATGTTAATTTTTGTGCCACTCCCGTCATAACAAATCCTTGTATGAAGGAAAATAAAGCACTTAGCAAATACAAACCTAATAATGTTAATAAAATCGTTCCAATTGCACCAAAGTCAATTCCTGCGCCACCCGACAATTTACTAATTAAACCATTAAAAATCTCTGTGGTAGCATTACCTAATATCTTTGGTCCTACAATGGTAAATATTGTTCCACCAATTGCAAAAATAATAACAATGAGTAAAGCAATTTTATATTTTGATAAATAATTCTTTAATAACTTTTTCGTGGTTCCTTTAAAATCACTTGGTTTTTCTATATTAGCACCAGGTCTACGACCTGGCCCCCCCATTGGTCCTGGCATCTATTTTCCCTCCTTCCCATTTTGTTTTAATTCCTCTTCTGATAATTGTGATAATGCAATTTGTTTGTAGGTATCGCAATTCTCCATTAATTCTTCATGGGTACCTTTTCCAACAATCTTACCTTCTTCTAAAACAATAATTTGCTCTGCGTTCATAATGGTACTAATTCTTTGTGCAACTATAATAACTGTTTTATTTTCCGTTTGAGAAGATAACGCTTCTCTTAAAGCTTTATCTGTTTTTAAATCTAAAGCAGAAAAGCTATCATCAAATACAAAAATTTCTGGGTCAATCGCTAAAGCTCTTGCAATGGATAAACGTTGTTTTTGTCCACCCGATACATTACTTCCCCCTTGTGCAATAGGAGCCGTATATTTTTCTTCCTTAGCTTGGATAAACTCTGTTGCCTGTGCAATAGAAGCTGCCTTTTCCATTTGTTCATCTACCATTTGCTCATTACCATATTTAATATTAGACTCAATTGTTCCAGAGAATAATACACCTTTTTGAGGTACGAAACCAATTCTCTTCCTTAATTCTTTTTGTGGAACATCTTTTACATTTACGCCATCGACTAATAGCTCTCCACCTGTTACATCATAGAAACGAGGAATTAAGTTTACTATAGTTGACTTTCCACTTCCTGTACTACCAATAATAGCCGTTGTTTCCCCTGGTTTTGCTACAAAGTCAATATCGGTTAATATCTCAGTATCTGCATCTGGATATCTAAAAGATACATTTCTAAACTCTACCAAACCTTTTTTATCTTCTTGAAAAGCCTTTAGTGCTTTTTCTTCTTTATCCTTAATACTTGGTTTTGTTTCTAACACTTCATTAATACGATTAGCAGAAACAGAAGCACGTGGAAGCATAATAGAAATCATAGAAATCATTAAGAAACTCATAATAATTTGCATAGTGTATTGGATAAAAGCCATCATATCTCCTACTTGCATAATACCTTGTTCTACATTATGGCCACCAACCCATACAATTAAAATCATGACACTATTCATTACAAACATTAAGGCTGGCATCATCATACTCATGGCTCTATTGACAAAAACGTTTGTCTTCCTTAAGTCATCATTTGCTTTATCAAAACGAGCCTCCTCACGTTTTTGTGTATTAAACGCTCTGATAACAGGAATACCTGTTAAAATCTCTCTGGCCACCATATTAATTTTATCAATCAAATCTTGTAACTTCTTAAATTTAGGCATTGCCACAATAAATAGAATTAATACAATACCAATAACCGCTGCAATAGCTAACCCAATAATCCATGCCATCGAACTATCACTTGTTCTAATCACATGTAATAAACCACCAATACCAATAATTGGTGCATAGACTACTACTCTAAATAACATAGTTAATAACATTTGAATTTGTTGAATATCATTCGTGCTACGAGTAATTAAAGAAGCTGTAGAAAACTCTCTAAACTCCTTGGTTGAAAAGCCTAGTACTTTTTGGAATACCATATCTCTCAAAGTCTTACCTAGCTTAGCAGCCACTCTAGAAGATAATAACATAATTAAGACAGCTGCCGTCATACTAATAAATGCAACACCCAACATTTGAAGACCAGATAAGAAAATATAATCATTTTGAATTTTATCTACATCAGCCCCCAAAGCCTTATATTCTTCCTTTGTAGCACTAATGGCTGCTTGTTCTAGAATAGAGCCAGACATACCATCTAACTGACCATTTATTTTTTCTAAAACCTTATCTAACTGTTCTTCTGGCATATTTTGAAGAATCTCCATCACACTCATTTGTGCCATAGCCATTCTTTGTGGCTCTGGCATATTTTGCATAGCCTCTGCCATTTGTGCCTTAATGGCTTCTTTTGTCTCCTCTTTTTGGAAACTAGAAACAATCATCATAGGTCTTGCTATCTGATTATTTAACGACTCTTGTTCTTCTTCTTTCAATTTATTTTTCACATAAATTTCTTGATTTTCTAGTTCTGGATATTTTTTAACTAATTTATCATACTCTTTTTGTTCTAAACTATCCTTAGAAACCAAACGATATTGTTTCAAAATAGATTCATCCTCTTTAGTAAACAACAATAATTGGTCCATTTGTGATTTACGGATAGCCTCTGGTGCAGCATTTTCAATACCACTCTGCTGAATACCCACATTTACAATTTTAGAGGTATAATCCGGCAAAGCTAAATCAGTAGCTGCTTGTAAACATAGCAGTGCAATAATTGCTATCACGGATACTGCTGAATTTTTTAAGTATTTTAGTACTTTTAACATAAATTTTAAATTCTCCTTTCCTTATTATGTCCATCGGGACCTGGTCCGAGTGGACAATTTTGTCCATAGGGGACACATCTGATTGTATTTTAAATGCCTTTTTCTTCGTGTTTTTCTTTGTCTTCTTGCTGGCTTTTCTTTTGCGTGCCTTCTTTTAAGTATTGTAATTGTTTTATATAATCGTTTCTGGCTTTTTCTTTATCTTGTGTCTTTGCATTATAGGCTAATGCGGCTCTGGTAATGGCATGTAACATTTTTATGATGAGCTGTAAGTCTTCTGCTTTATGTAGTTTTAGTTTTGAGGTGTCGACTAACTGATAGACATTATAAAACTTTTCTGTGCTTTCTTCTGGTGGTTTTGGAATAAATAGTGTTTCTTCTCCTGCTTTTATGTTTTCAAATATTTTTTTATAGAATTGCCCATCTTGTTTGTTGACACATTGTTCTACCATGTAATCGTATATCATGATAAAGGTTTCAAAGATATCTCCTTTGTTTTTTCTGAGTGCTTCTTCCATTTTGTTTTTGACTATATTCACTTGGTTTTGCATCATATAAATAAGTAAGTCTTGTTTGCTTTCAAAGTATTGATAAAAGCTTCCTCTTGCTATTTCTGCTTCACTTACTATGTTTTTAATGGATACTTCTGCAATAGGTACTCTAGCAAATTCTTTTTTGGCTGCTATGATGATTTTTTCTTTCTTTTCTTGTGGTAATTTCATAAAAGTATCGGTTGGCATTGATTCCCCTCCTTTTTGGATACTTTTGCGCATTCCTTTTTGTTTATTTTGTATTTTGATAATATCTTGTATATCAAAATGACACCATGTCATATATTATATGTGACATGGTGTCATTTGTCAACCAACTTTTGTGAACTTTGTGTGAATTCTTGGCATCTTTTTTGATGTTTTCGATATATCCAATAGCTACTAATTATAACCAATAGAGTGGATACCCATTGAGAAATACGAAAAGTACCTAAGTATAAACTATCGGTTCTAAGTCCCTCTATTATTATTCTAGCAATTCCATAACCTACCATGTACCATGCAGTAATTTCTCCTTTCCATTTTCTGTGTTTACTTTTATGTTGTAAAAAAAAGAAAAGTAGTAGTGTTGCTAGGGACTCATATAAAA
>CATZDQ010000065.1 GCA_958417695.1 uncultured Clostridiaceae bacterium
TTGAAACTTTTGCTAATCGTAATACCAAGACAGCTGCTGGAAAGCTGTTATATTATGTGGCAGATACTTTTGTTGTCCAATGGGAAGAGATGTTAAAGGTATACCCAAAAGCAAAATACTGGGGCTGGATTTATTAAGATACATATGGCCGACTATCTGATTAAGAGTCAGAAAGTCTACCGGTTGACTAAATGGTGCATGCGTATTTAGATAAAAAAGCGGTTTATAAAATATGAAGTGGAGAAGGAAAAAATGATATTTGTAACATTAGGAACACAGGATAAACCTTTTAATAGATTAGTAGAGGCTGTGGAAAAGCAAATAGAAAGAGGAACAATACAAGAAGAAGTAATTGCACAGGTGGGATGTACAAAGTTTTCCTCTGATAAAATGAAAGTTTTAGATTATGTGCAAATGGAAGAATTTGACCAATTGATGGATAAAGCAGATTTAATTATTACACATGCAGGTGTAGGTTCGATTATTACTGGTTTGGAAAAACATAAAAAGATGATTGTAGCTGCTAGAGAAAAAGCGTATGGGGAACATGTGAATAATCATCAAGAACAAATTTTAGAGAATTTTAGCCATAGAGGTTATATTATTCCTTTGATAGAATTTGAAGAACTAGATGAAGCATTAAAACAAGCAAAAAAATTTGTTCCAAAGGAATTTACTAGTAATAATATACATTTTGTAAATTGTTTGACAGAAGAAATTGAAACATTAATCAACCAATAAAATAGGAATAAAAGAAGGTAAGAAACATATGAATTTAAAGGCTTTATTTGATTTAAATTATGGATTATATATAGTTAGCTCACAAGCAGAAGGAAAATTTTCTGGCTGTGTGGTTAATACCGTAACACAGATTACCGCTGAGGAGAAACCAAAACTAATTGTAGCAATTAATAAAGATAATTATACTTCTCAATTGGCTTTGAAAAGTAAAAAGATAAATATATCTGTTTTGTCAGAAAAGGCAGACATGCTGTTAATTGGAAAATTTGGTTTTCGTTCTGGAAAAGATTTTGATAAATTAGAAGGAACTACTTATCAAATGGGGAAAAATGGGATACCGATTATTACACAAGCGAGTGTTTCTTATATGGAGTGTAAGGTGTTAGAGGTAGAAGATTGCCATACACATTATTTGTTCATTTTAGAATTACAAGAAGCTGAAGAATTAGATGAACAGGCTAAACCGATGACTTATGGCTATTACCATCATGTGATAAAAGGAAAGACGCCTCCTAAAGCATCTAGTTATGTAAAGCAGTAGAATTAACATAAAAGTTACATAAATTCCATAAAATGACAGAAAAATGTTGTAAAATATCGAAACTAATAGTATAATAGAAACAAGAGTGAAAAAAGGGTAAAACAAAATAAAAAGCGACAAAGGCATGCCTTTGTTTATCTTTGATATATCAAAGATAAAAGAATCTTAAACAAATAAATAGGGGGAAATATAAAATGTATCAACATGTTGTTAAAAGAATACTAGACATCATTTTAGCAGCTATATTATTAGTTATCGCAGCAATTCCAATGGCTATTGTAGCAATTTGTATCAAAATAGAGGACAGGGGGCCTATTATTTATAAATCGAAAAGAATGGGAAAAGGCTGCAAAGTTTTTAATACATATAAATTTAGATCTATGAAACATAATCGTGAAGAGTTAAAAAGTAATTTAAGCCATGAAGAGATGGTAACCAAAGTGGGTAAAGTTATTAGAAAGACTAGTTTAGATGAATTACCTCAATTATTTAATATTTTAAAAGGGGAAATGAGTTTTATTGGTCCTAGACCTTGGATTCCTGAGTATTATGAATGGTTTACAGACGAACAAAAAAGAAGAAGTAATGTTTTACCTGGTATTTCTGGTTTAGCTCAAGTGAAAGGAAGAAATGGTATTAATATATTTAAGAAGATTGAATATGACCTATACTATGTAGACCATATTAGTTTCTTTTTAGATGTGAAATTAGTTTTTGAGACAATTGTACAAGTTTTCAAAAAGACGAATGCAGAGATTTCAGAGCAAGGCATTAAGCAAGAAATTAAAGAGTTACAGAAACAAGAAGCATATACCAAGGTAATGTAAGAGTAGAATTAGGCAAAGGAAGAGAAAAAAATGAAAGAGGATTTAATTAGTATTGTTGTGCCAGTATATAAGGCAGAAAGGTTTTTAAAAGATACTATAAAAACAGTAGAACAGCAAACATACAAGAATTGGGAGTTGATTTTTGTAGATGATTGTTCTCCAGATAGTAGTATAGAGATTATTAATAATGCAATAAATAAAGACAGTAGAATAAAATTAATTCAATTGGAGAAAAATTCAGGAGCTGCTATTGCAAGAAATGCAGGTATAGAATATGCTGAGGGTGAATATATTACTTTCCTAGATGCAGATGATTTATGGGAAAAAGAAAAGTTAGAAAAACAAATTAAATTTATGAAGGAGAAAAAGTGTGAATTTAGCTTTACAGGCTACGAATTTGCAAATGAAGATGGAAAAGGAAATGGCAAAAAAGTTAAAGTACCAAATGAAATAACTTATAAGGAAGCTTTAAAGAATACTACAATTTCAACGATTACAGTTATGTTTAATGTAAAAATTTTAGGAAAAGAATTGATAAAAATGCCTGATATAAGGAAAGGACAAGATACAGCTACATGGTGGAAAGTTTTGAAAAAAATAGATAGGGCGTATGGAATAAATGAAATATTATCGTATTATAGAAGAACAGAAAATACACTATCCTCTAATAAATTGAAAGCATTAAAAAGAACATGGAATTTATATAGAAAAGTAGAGAAATTATCTATATTTTATAGCATATATAATTTTATATTCTATATTATAAACGCATTAAAAAGGAGAGTATAATGGAAGAAGTAAAAGTTTCAGTTTGTATACCTGTTTTCAATATGGAGAAATATATTGAAGATTGTATAATTTCTTTAGTTAATCAGACTCTACAAGAAATAGAATTAATATTTGTAGATGATGGTTCCAGCGATAATTCGCTAAATATATTGAACAAATATAAACAGATATATCCAAATAAAATCAAAATTATATCACAATCAAATACTGGTTTGGGAGGAGCAAGAAATAGAGCTATATTAGAGTCAAAAGGAGAATATATTGGCTTTGTAGATGCAGATGATTTTGTAGAAATAACTATGTATGAAAGATTATATAGTTTAGCAAAAAGAAACAATTCTGATATTGCTATTTGTAACTATGAATTATATCCGTATAATTTAAAGACAAAAAAGAAAAAATGGTTCAAAGAATATAAAGGGAAAATAGATAGCGATTTTTTGGACAAAAATACTCAACCATGGAATAAAATTGTATCTAAAGATTTGCTGGAAAGAGTAAATTTTAAATTTTTTAAAAAAAATGGTGATGGTGTGTTTATATATTTAATGTTATGTGCTGAAAATATTGTTACAACAAATGAAAAATTATATCATTATAGAATTGGACATGCCTCTATGTCTACAGATTTCAAACTTAATAATTTTATTAATTCGGTAAATTGCTGTGAAGAACAAATAAAGCTTTTAGCAAAAACAAAATATAAACAAGAATTAGAAGAATATTTTAACTTCAGAATGATTTATAATTTATTACAAACCATTTTTGTAGCAGCACAAAAAGAAAATAGAAAGTATTTTGAAGAATATTCGAAAAGATTAAAATGTATGAATTATAAAAAGAATAAGTATGTTAATAAATTAAAAAAAGAATTTGGAATTGTAAAATATGTAGGAATGATGTATATACTTCCTCAAAATTACAATTTATCTAGAATATTATGCAAGATTATTTAATAAGATGGAGGAAAAAAATGCAAAAAAAAGATATAGAAAGTAGAAATATAATAATAGGTGTTGTTGGCTTAGGATATGTAGGTCTTCCTTTAGCAGTGAGCTTTGCTAAAAAATATAATGTAATAGGTTTTGATATTAATAAAAGCAAAATAGAAAAATATATGAATGGAATGGATGTCACAGGAGAGATTGGAAACGAAGAATTAAAACAAACAAATATTTCTTTTACAAATAATGAAAAAGAGTTAAATAAGGCAGATTTTATAATTGTAGCAGTTCCAACACCAATAGATAATCATAAAAAACCAGATCTTACCCCAGTTATAGGATCATCTGAAATAGTAGGTAGAAATTTAAAAAAAGGAGCAGTTGTTATATATGAATCTACAGTATATCCTGGCTTAACAGAAGAAATTTGTATGCCAATATTAGAAGAACAATCAAAAATGAAATGTGGTACAGATTTTAAAATTGCATATTCACCAGAAAGAATTAACCCAGGTGATAAAGTACATAGATTTGAAACAATTACAAAAATTGTTTCAGGAATGGATGAGGAAACATTAGAATTAGTAGCTACGCTATATGAATCCGTGTTAAAAAATGGTATATATAAAGCTTCGTCTATTAAAGTAGCAGAAGCAGCCAAAGTAATTGAAAATTCACAAAGAGATATTAATATAGCCTTTGTAAATGAATTAGCTGTTATTTTTAATAAGATAGGAATAGATACTAATGAGGTGTTAGATGCAGCAGGAAGTAAATGGAACTTTTTAAACTTTAGACCTGGACTAGTAGGCGGTCATTGCATAGGTGTAGATCCTTTCTATTTAACATATAAATCTGAAGAAATGGGACATTTATCAGAATTAATATTAGCAAGTAGAAGAGTTAATGACGAAATGGGAAAATTTATAGCGGAAAATGTAGTTAAAGGAATTATAAAAGCAGGAAAGGTGGTTAAAAACTCTAAGGTATTAATATTAGGCCTAACATTTAAAGAAAATGTTCCAGATTTAAGAAATTCAAAAGTTATGGATATTATTAAAGCCTTAGAAGAATATCAAATAAAGGTATATGCAAGAGATCCTTATGCAGATTTAGATGAGATAAAGAGAGAATATGGAATAGAAATTGACACCAATAAAGAAGAAGAAAAAGTAGATGCAATTATATTGACCGTATCCCATAATGAGTATAAAAATTTACAAATTTCAGATTTGAAGAATTTGTTAAGAAAAGATAGCAATTTAATTTTTGATATTAAACAAATTATAGATAAAAAAGAAGCTGAAAATCAAGGAATACAATTATGGAGGTTATAATTATATAGAGAATAGAGGAAAATTTATGAATATATTACATATAGCTTCTTATTATATATCATCAAAAGTTTATAAAGAATTAATAAATGCTATCTATGAAAATAATAAAGAAATAGAACAACAAGTATACGTACCATTAAAACGAAAACAATTATTCGGGAAAAATATAATAGAAGATAATAAGAAAATAAAAATATTATATAGTAAGGTACATAATCAATGTGATAGAATTTTTTATAATATAAAGATTAATAAATCATATAAAGATGTGCAAAAAAAAGTAAAAATGGATTTTGTAGATTTTATGTATGCATATACGGTTTTCGCAGATGGTGGAGTAGCTTATAAAATAAATAAAAAATATGGAATACCATATATAATTGTAGTGAGAAATTCAGATATAAATGGATACCTGAAGAAAATGCCATTTGCAAAAAGATATTTAGAAAGAATAGTAAAAAATGCAAAAAAAGTCATATTTATATCACCAAGCATGAAAAAAGATTTAGAAAAAAATTTAAAAAATAGTGAAATAATTAGAAACTTACAAAAGAAATCTGTTATTATACCAAATGGAATTAATGAGTTTTGGCATGAAAGCAACAAAAAAGCTAAATTGCTTGCAGACGATAAAAAATTACGATTAATACAAGTATCTACATTAGATAAAAATAAAAATTTATATGCTACAATAGATTTAGTTAAAAAACTAAATAAAATGGGTTATTCAACTTTTTTAACTATTGTTGGAGAGGGACCGCTTGAGAAAGCATATAAGAGGTATGCTATTAAACAAGGAATGCAGGAAAAAATAAAATTTGAACACTACATAAGTGATAAGGAAATACTAAGGAAATTGTATTGTCAACAAGATATTTTTGTGATGCTATCTAAGACAGAAACATTTGGTTTGGTATATATAGAAGCAATGAGCCAAGGCTTACCAATTATCTATAGCAAAAACACAGGTATAGACGGTTATTTTAAAGATGGACAAGTTGGCTTTTCTATTGATTCAAATACTATGCAAGAAGATATAAGACAAAATATCGAAGAGTTAATAAATAATTATGAAAAAATTTCAAGAGAAAATATAGAATTATCTTCTCAATTTAAGTGGAAAGATATAGCAAACAAATATCTTAATTTAATGGTATAATGTAATATAAGGAGGAAAAGTATTGAATATAGGTTTTGTGTCTACATGGTTTGAAAGAGGTGCTGCATATGTTACAAAGATGTATGTAGAAGCTCTAAAAAGAAATAATAATGTATTTGTATATGCGAGAGGAGGCGAATGTTTTTATAAAGATAATCAGGAGTGGAATCAGGATTATGTAACATGGGGACTTAACTTAAGAGGAACAAACATAAATGAGAATCATTTTGAAAAATGGATAAAAAAAAATAATCTAGATGTAATATTTTTTAATGAGCAAAGAGAATTTTCAATTGTTGCAAAAATGAAGAAAAAATATTCACATATTAAATTTGGAGCTTATATTGATTATTACACTGAACAAATGATTCCATTTTATGATATTTATGATTTTATTATTTGCAATACAAAAAGACATTATGAAGCATTTGATACATGTAAATGTAGCAGATACTATGTGAAATGGGGAACGAATACAGAAATTTATAATAATAAAAGTAATAAATTAAAAGAACAGATTACATTTTTTCATTCTATGGGTATGTCCAATAGAAAAGGAACCGAATTATTAGTAGCAGCTTTCATAAAAGGAGAACTATATAAAAGTTCAAAGTTAATAATTCATACACAGAAAAGTTTAAAAGAAGTATTTAATATTGATGAAAAAGATATGGAACAATATAATATACAAATTATAAATAAGACAATAGGAGCACCAGGCTTATACTATATGGGAGATGTATATGTCTATCCGACTAAATTAGAAGGATTAGGATTAACCTTATATGAAGCATTAGCTTCTGGATTACCAGTTATCACTACAAATTTTCCTCCTATGAACGAAATTATAGATGAGACAAATGGAAAATTAGTAAGGGTAGAAAGGATACATTCAAGATCAGATGGATATTATTGGCCACTTGCAATATGTAATCAAGCAGATTTGATAGAAAAAATGCAATTTTATATAGAACATAAAGAAGATATAAAATTGTATCAAGAACAGGCAAGAGAATATGCACTTAAGAATTTAAATTTTACAGATAGATATAGTCATATTGAAGATATTTTTAGAACTACAGAAAGAAAACCTTTAAATGAAGAAGCATATAATTTGATTATTAATAAAGAAAAGAAAAATAGAAAAAAATTAATTTTACAAGCATTATCTAACAATTCTTATATAGAAAATATGATTTCAAATATAATAAGAAAGAAATAATAGGTACAAAAATGACAAAAACGAAACAAAAATATAATCTGTTAATTATTATGATGACCACTATTACTTTTTTAGTTTGTAATTTAATAGCAATTAATTTTAAAGATTTAAATAATAGAATTGTAAATAAATATGTGATTGTATTTATATTTTGTATAGGAATAGCATTAATAAAAAAGTTTAGAAAAGTCAATTTAGAATCTCACAAAGGATTGAGAACAAAAATATTTATACTTATATGGATAGCTTTGATGAGTTCAGTTTTGATTTCTCAGATTGTTAATGAAGAATTAAATATAATTAACTTATTTATTCTAACCTGCATAATTCCTGTGTTTTTTTTTAAGAAAGAATCTTATCAAATAGATACATATTTAAAAATAGGAGCAATTTTAAATATAATTCCATTAATAGCTGTACTAAAAGAGATAAATTCTATAGGGATTTTAATAGCATTTATAGGAATAATGTCAATAAATTTCTCCATAAAAAAGTTTGTTGAAAAGGGGAAACTTATACAATATTTAATAATTGTTATTTGCTTTACTTTTTTAATACTCATGACCAAGTCAAGAACTGCGTTGCTTGCATTTCTTACAGTAGGAGGATTGAATTATTTTTATATAGTTTTTAAAAATAAAATAAAAATAAAGACCATTATGATATCATTGTTGATTATTTTAATATTGATACTAATTGGACCTAAAATATATGATTTATTAAACAAAGTTATTTTCAATAAATATGTTGCTTCTCAATTAGATATGACTTCTGGCAGATCTGAAATGTGGCAAGAAATTATTAATGATGATATAAGTTTGTTTGGATATGGTTATAACTATTTTTTAAATAAATTTGGAAAAGGTGATGCACATAATATGTTTTTTCAAGTTTTAGGACATTATGGAATTATATCTTTTATTTTATTTATAGGTATTAGTATATATTTATTAATAAGAGCTATAAAGAAAAAAGACCTAGAAGCAATTAATTTTTTCTTATGCTATTATATGATAGGGATGTTT
>CATZDQ010000066.1 GCA_958417695.1 uncultured Clostridiaceae bacterium
GTATTTCAACACTAGTATTTTCAATTAAGTGTGACATATGTTTGACAAACCTACAGGGGTTGCTACAATTAATTTGTAAAATTCATTGACATAACCAAGAAAAAATGATACAATAATTACCGTTAATGTAAATTGCTGGATTGGGCGATTTCATTAGCGGTATATTTATTTACAGGAGGTGAAATTTAAGTGCCAACAATTAATCAATTAGTAAGAAAAGGAAGACATACTGCACAAACAAAATCAACATCACCAGCTTTACAACATGGATACAATTCTATGAAGAAAAAAATGACTGATAGAAGAGCTCCACAAAAAAGAGGTGTATGTACAGTTGTTAAAACAGTAACACCAAAGAAACCAAACTCAGCATTAAGAAAAGTTGCCAGAGTTAGACTTTCAAATGGTTATGAAGTAACTTCTTATATTCCAGGTATAGGACATAACTTACAAGAACACAGTGTTGTTTTAATAAGAGGAGGAAGAGTAAAAGACCTTCCAGGTGTTAGATACCACATCATAAGAGGAACATTAGATACAGCAGGCGTAAAAGATAGAATGCAAGCTAGATCTAAATATGGAGCAAAACGTCCTAAGAAATAATGGATAATTGCAACATTAGTGCATATAAGAAATTACTAATTTAAGGTACTTAAATTGAGAATAGATTATACGCACTATACGGAAAAGTAAAACTTTTCAGAGTACCTATTGATATTTTTGAATAATATCAAAGAAATGTAGGAAAACTACAACTAAAATTAAGGAGGGAAGAATAGTGCCAAGAAGAGGATATATAGCAAAAAGAGACGTAATAGCTGATCCAATGTACAATAGCAAATTGGTTACAAAATTAGTAAACAATATTATGCTAGATGGTAAGAAAACAGTTGCACAAAACATTGTATATGATGCATTCGATATCATAAAAGAAAAAGAGCAAAAAGATCCATTAGAAGTATTTGAAGAAGCACTTAACAATGTAATGCCAGTTCTTGAAGTTAAAGCAAGACGTGTTGGTGGTGCTACATACCAAGTACCATTAGAAATTAGACCAGAAAGAAGACAAACATTAGGATTAAGATGGTTAGTTATCTATGCTAGAAATAGACATGAAAAAACAATGGCTGAGAAATTAGCAGGTGAAATCATGGATGCTGTCGCAGGAAACGGTGGAGCATTTAAGAAGAAAGAAGATATGCATAGAATGGCAGAGGCTAATAAAGCATTTGCACATTATAAATGGTAAAAATAAGATAACTTTAAGTAGCATAGCTAAAATAAAGAAAATCTTATACAAAGAAAAAAATAAGGAGGAAAAGCAGAATGGCTGGAAGAGAGTTTCCTTTAGAAAGAACAAGAAATATAGGAATCATGGCACATATCGATGCTGGAAAAACGACAACCACAGAGAGAATTCTATTCTATACAGGAAGAGTGCATAAGATTGGTGAGACTCACGAAGGTGCAGCAACTATGGACTGGATGGCACAAGAGCAAGAAAGAGGTATTACAATTACTTCTGCTGCTACAACTTGTCATTGGTTAGACCATAGAATCAATATTATTGATACACCAGGTCACGTAGACTTCACTGTAGAAGTAGAAAGATCTCTTAGAGTTCTTGATGGATCAGTTACCGTATTTTGTGCAAAAGGCGGTGTTCAACCACAGTCTGAAACCGTTTGGAGACAAGCAGATAAATATCAAGTACCAAGAATGGCCTATGTTAACAAAATGGACATTACAGGTGCAGATTTTTATAGCTGTGTTAACCAAATGAGAGAGAGATTAAATGCCAATGCTGTTCCAATTCAATTACCAATTGGAGCAGAAGATACCTTTAAAGGTATTGTAGATTTAATCAAAATGAGAGCTTTTATCCATAAAGATGATTTAGGAAAAATCATTGAAGAAGGAGAAGTTCCTGAAGATTTAAAAGAACTTGCTGACAAATATAGAGCAGAAATGATAGAAGCAGCAGCTGAACAAGATGATGAATTAATGATGAAATATTTAGATGGTGAAGAACTATCTGAAGAAGAAATCAAAAAAGGATTAAGAATTGGAACAATAGCCAATAAAATTGTCCCAGTTACCTGTGGTTCATCTTATAAAAACAAAGGTGTACAAGAATTATTGAATGCAATTATTGATTTTATGCCATCACCAATTGATATTCCACATATCAAAGGTATAGATAAAGAAGGAAATGAAGTAGAAAGAAAAACATCTGATACAGAACCATTTTCAGCATTAGCATTTAAAATTGCAACAGACCCATTTGTTGGAAAACTTTGCTTCTTTAGAGTATATTCTGGAACATTAGATGCAGGATCTACCGTATTAAATGCAAATAAAGATAAGAAAGATAGAATCGGAAGAATTCTATTAATGCATGCAAACCATAGAGAAGATATTGAAAAGGTATATGCTGGAGACATTGCAGCAGCAGTAGGACTAAAAGAAGTTTCTACTGGAGACACACTTTGTGACCCAGCTCATCCAGTTATTCTAGAATCTATGGAATTCCCAGAGCCAGTTATCGACATTGCTATTGAGCCAAAAGACAAAGCCAATAGTGAAAAAATGGGAATAGCTTTAGCAAAATTAGCAGAAGAAGATCCTACTTTCAAAACATATACAGACCATGAAACTGGTCAAACTATCATTGCCGGTATGGGTGAACTTCACTTAGATATTATCGTAGATAGATTGAAAAGAGAATTTAAAGTAGAATGTACAGTAGGTAAACCACAAGTTTCTTACAAAGAGACTATTAGAAATAAAGTAAAAGTACAAGGAAAATTCATTCGTCAATCAGGTGGACGTGGACAATATGGTGATGTTTGGTTAGAAATGGAACCATTAGAAGCAGGAAAGGGTGTTGAATTTGAGAGCAAAATCGTTGGAGGTGTTGTTCCAAAAGAATACATTAAACCTATTGAAGAAGGTGTAAGAGAAGCAGCTGAAAGTGGTATCTTAGCTGGATATCCAGTAATAGACTTTAAAGCTACTTTAGTAGATGGTTCTTACCATGAAGTTGACTCTTCAGAAATGGCCTTCAAAATCGCTGGTTCTATGGCATTCAAAGAAGGTTGTAAACAAGCAAAATCTGTATTGTTAGAGCCAATCATGAGAGTAGAAGTAACTGTACCAGAGGAATACATGGGAGATGTTATTGGAGACATTAACTCTCGTCGTGGAAGAATGGAAGGTATGGAATCTAGAAATGGAAGCCAAATCATTAGAGGATTTATTCCATTATCAGAAATGTTTGGCTATGCAACAGACTTACGTTCTAAAACTCAAGGAAGAGGAACCTATGCAATGGAACCATCCCATTATGAAGAAGTTCCAAAATCAGTATTAGAACAAATCGTAGCATCTAGAACTAAAAAACAAGATTAATATAAATGGGGGAGATACTGTGGAAGTAAACAATTCTATTTTTAGAAGCGAGGTAAAAAGAATTTCCAAAATTTCCGGAGTTTCTCCGACTTATAATAATGGTAGTCAGTCATCTCAGCAATCTCAGCAATCCTTTCAAGAAGCTTTAGAAAAGGCAAAAAAAGGAAGAAAAGATAGTAAAGAAAATCAACGTTAAAAGTATCCATTTATAAGAAAATCAGAAAAGTGCTTGATTTTTTCAAGAAATTAGTATAAAATACAAGTGCTAAAAGATAGTTATTAATTTTAAAAATAAAATCAAAAAATAAGGAGGAAATTTCAAATGGCAAAAGCAAAATTTGAAAGAACAAAACCACACGTTAACATTGGTACAATCGGACATGTTGACCATGGAAAAACAACAACAACAGCAGCTATTACAAAATACCTAAGTTTATTAGGAAAAGCTCAATATGAAGCTTATGATCAAATCGACGGAGCTCCAGAAGAAAAAGCAAGAGGAATTACAATTAATACAGCACACGTTGAATACGAAACAGAAAATAGACACTATGCACACGTTGACTGCCCAGGACATGCTGACTACGTAAAGAACATGATTACAGGTGCTGCACAAATGGATGGTGCTATCTTAGTTGTTTCTGCAGCTGATGGACCAATGCCACAAACAAGAGAACACATCTTACTTGCAAGACAAGTTGGTGTTAAATTTATCGTTGTTTACTTAAATAAATGCGATATGGTTGATGACCCAGAATTATTAGAATTAGTTGAAATGGAAGTTAGAGACTTATTATCAAGCTATGATTTCCCAGGAGACGAGATTCCAATTATCAAAGGTTCTTCATTAAAAGTATTAGAATCTACATCAACAGACCCAAATGCACCAGAATATCAATGCATGAAAGAATTAATGGAAGCAGTGGATAGCTATATTCCAACTCCAGAAAGACCAATTGACCAACCATTCTTAATGCCAGTTGAAGACGTATTCACCATTACAGGTCGTGGTACAGTTGCAACAGGTAGAGTAGAAAGAGGAGTTGTTAAATTACAAGATGAAGTTGAAATCGTAGGTATCAAAGCATCTGCTAAAACTGTAGTAACCGGTGTTGAAATGTTCAGAAAATTATTAGACCAAGCTGAAGCTGGTGATAATATTGGTGTATTATTAAGAGGTGTACAAAGAACTGACATCGAAAGAGGTCAAGTTTTAGCAAAACCTGGAACAATACATCCACACACAAAATTCAAATCACAAGTATACGTTCTAACTAAAGAAGAAGGTGGACGTCATACACCATTCTTTGATGGATATAGACCACAATTCTACTTTAGAACAACAGACGTTACAGGTGTTATCAAATTACCTGCTGGAACAGAAATGGTTATGCCAGGAGATAACGTAGATATGGAAATCGAATTAATTACACCAATCGCTATTGAAAAAGGACTAAGATTTGCTATCCGTGAAGGTGGTAGAACAGTAGGTTCTGGTGTCGTAGCTGATATCATGGAATAATTAATTATGAATAAACAATAAAAAATTGCACTTAAAAGTGCAATTTTTTATGTTTTATATATTAAGTCTAATAATTTTTATCTAAATGAATAATAATTTTTTTAAAAACATCTCTTTCTTTTTCAGAAAATTCTTGAAAATAATGTAAGAGCGTAGTATCAATATGTGTCTCTTTCTTATCGATTAATTCATAAAATAAATCATTAGGACTAATATCTAAAAGATTACAGATATTTAACAAAGTAGGAAGACTACCAATATTCCTACCATTTTCTATATTACGAAATAAATCGGTAGAAACATTAATATGTTCTGCCACATATTCTTGTGTATATTTTTTAGCTATTCTAGCCGTTTTAATCTTCTTACCAATAATTTCTAAAATGTCTTTGCTTGTAATTAACAATGATTTACACCTACTTTTACTTAAAATTTTCTGGAATACAGAAACCGTGAATTTTATTCCAGATTTATCCAGCTCTAAAAATCCCGTTATTTCGATATAAAATACTATATCATTTTGAAAACCTACAAAAAAGTGAATAATATTCATATAAAAAGTATTGCAAAATAAATGCGAATCATATATAATGTACAAAAGTGTGAATAATACTCATATATATTATGACACTTTAAGAAAGAACTTATACTTATTTATAGTTCTAAAGTATTAATAAAGGGAGGAAAACAAATGAAAGGAAGGAGAAACACAAAAGGTATTACCTTAATTGCTTTAGTTATTACTATCATTATATTAATCATACTAGCAGGTGTAGCGATTAATGCCTTAGTCGGCGAAGATGGTTTAATAGAAAAAGCAAAGAAAGCAAGAACAGACACCGAAGAGGCACAAAAGAAAGAAGAACAAGGCTTAGAAGAAGTTTTGGGAAAATTAGATGAGGAAATAGGAAATTCCTATAATGCAGAAGGTGGAGTAAATAAACCACGTTTAACAACAGGAATGACGCCTATCAAATTTACAGACCCAGGACCTAGTACAAAAGGAAAGTATGAAAAAACAGAAAGTAGCAATACAGACTGGTATGATTATAATGGTAAAAAGTGGGCAAATGCCCAGACAGAAGATGGAAGTATGTGGGTATGGATACCTAGATATGCCTATAAAGTAAATGAGACAGATAAGAAATTTGATATCAAGTTCTTAATAGGAACGACCGATAATTATTATGATGAAAATGGACAAATTCAGACAGCAAAACGTTGTACAAATGTAGACGAACTAATAGACACAAAAACAGGATATACAGTACATCCCGCATTTACTGATGAAACCTCTATTGGCTATAGAAATGGCGGATGGGACAAAGAGTTAACTGGAATATGGGTAGCCAAATTCGAAGCAGGCTATGCCAGCGGAAATAATTCTGCCCCAGTGAAAGCAAGTAGTGTCAGTTATAGTCAAAGTAGCGTATGGGTAAGAGCAGTAGAAGCAGGAACAAGTGAAGATTCTAGTCAGACAGCGCGTAACTGGTTAGATGGTATTTATGGAAGTACAAAAACAGCAATTAAATATCCAACATTCCAACCAGTAACTTATAGTATGAATTATATTAATCATAATGATGCTTTTAACATAGCAAAAGCAATGACTGAAAATGGAAACATATATGGACTAACAGGAAGTGCAGACTCCCACTTAATGAAAAACAGTGAATGGGGAGCAGTAGCTTACTTAAGTCAGAGTCAATATGGTTTAGATAAACAAGAAGTATGCATTAACAATGTAAGTTTAAATAGTGGAGGAGCCAAAAGAACAAGCACAGCAGGAAAGTCAGGAGTCGATAGTGTCTATGCAGTAACAGGATGTACAACCGCATCTACAACGGATGGAGAATCCGTAAAAACAATGGCAAACATTAATGGAACCACAGGAAACACAGCTAATAACGGTGTCTATACATGGGACCAATTAAATGGATGTAAGGCAAGTAGTACAGGAACGATTTATGGAATATATGACTTAAGTGGAGGAACATGGGAAAGAACAGCCGCTTATGTAGCCAATGGTCATGGAGAGTTAAAAACATATGGAGCAAGTATAGCCTATGATGGAAATATCTTAAAAACAGCAAGTACCAAATATACAACTGTTTATCCATTTGATAGTAGTACAGATAATACAGGAATAACGAATAATGAAACAAATTTAAATACAGCAAGTAGCAATAATTATAAGAAAAACACATTAATTTACGGTGATGGTATCCGTGAGACATCTACAGCTGGAATCGGAAATACATCATGGTATAGCGACTCTTCACTTTCCCCAGGCTTGTACGGTCCGTTCTCGATTCGTGGCGGTACTTTCTGGGGCAACTCGGGTACTGGTCTCTTTTCTTTCACTCGTCGTGATGGCAATAGCTATTTCTATGATGGGTTCCGTGCGGTGCTTACCGTGTCCTAATACTTTAAAAGTCTTATAGTGTAAAATGAAACTAAAAGTAAGTGAATATTTTTAATGAGAAAATACTCATTTGATAAAGAGCAGATTAGAAATAAAAATTCTAGTTTGCTTTTTTATGCAAACTTGTAAACAAATGAGTTGTTTGTAAAATTAAAAATTATAAAAAGAAATATTATAATTAATAGAAATAAAATATGTAAATATTGACTTTAACCGAAAGGTAATATAAAATCAATAAAGAAGAGTATGAAAACAAAGAAATTGGAAAACATAAGAAAAAGAAAGGGAGAAAAACTATGCAGAAAAAATGGAAAGAAAAAGGTGTAACTTTAATTGCTTTAGTCATTACAATTATTGTACTAATTATATTGGCCGGTGTAGCGATTAATGCATTAGTTGGTGAAAATGGAATTATTACACAGGCACAAAAAGCAAAAGATGACACTGAGCAAGGAAAAAGAGATGAAGAAAGTGGATTACTTAGTTTAGAAGAGCAAATTAACCAAGCACTGGGAGAAAGTTTTAATATACAAGAAGGTGTGAACAGGCCAAAGTTAGCATCTGGAATGACGCCTATTAAATTCAAAGACCCAACTACTAGTGAAAAAGGAAAAGTAGACAAAACAAATAGTGGAGATACCAGTTGGTATGATTATAATGCTAAAAAGTGGGCTAATAGCCAAACAGAAGATGGAAGTATGTGGGTATGGATACCAAGATATGCTTATAAAGTAAATGATAATCAAACTTTTGATATAAAATTTTTAATAGGAATAACCGATAATTATTATGATGAAAATGGACAAATTCAAACAGCAAAACGTTGTACAAATGTAAATGAAGAAATAGATACAAAAACAGGATATACAGTACATCCTGCATTTACAGATGAAACGAAAATTAATTACAGAAATGGCGGATGGGATAAAGAATTAACCGGAATATGGGTAGCCAAATTTGAAGCAGGGTATGCCAGCGGAAATAACTCTGCTCCAGTAAAAGCAAGTAGTGTCAGTTATAGTC
>CATZDQ010000067.1 GCA_958417695.1 uncultured Clostridiaceae bacterium
GCTATTAACACGGCTATGAGAGAATTATTTTTACAAATTGTTTATGGAAGAACACAATCTGCATTCTCTGAAGGAGGACTTCCAATTGGTGCTGGACTTGAAGATTTAGGAAAAGGAACAAGAAGTCAAACAGGAACGATTTATTCTACCTTAGAAAAAGGACCTAGATACTTAGAACTTGCAGAAGGATACATAGTAGAAATCGGTTTAGATAAAGACGACCAAATTATTGGTTATAAATATGTAAATTTAGGAAAAATGATGGATAATATCAAAGCTGGTATAGAGCCAACGGAAGCAATTGAAAAAGCAAGTGGAAAGTACGGAAGATTTGATGAAGCTGTTAAAAAGATAGATCCAAGAAAACAATAAGAAGTAAAAAGGGTCAGATTAAAAAGGAGGAATAAATAATGGCAGTAACGTTTGAAAGTTATGAAAGAAGAATTAATCAGATAAAACCAATTATGGAGAAATATGGAATCAAAGATTTTGAGGATGCCCTAGCAATTTGTAAAGAAAAAGGATTTAATCCATATGATATTGTAAAAGGAATCCAACCAATTTGTTTTGAAAATGCATGCTGGGCATATACATTAGGTGCTGCAATTGCGATTAAAAAAGGAGATAAGAAAGCAGCAGATGCTGCTAAATCAATAGGAGAAGGTTTACAGGCTTTTTGTATTCCAGGCTCTGTAGCAGATGATAGAAAAGTAGGTTTAGGTCATGGAAATCTAGCATCTATGTTATTATCAGAAGAAACAAAATGTTTTGCATTTTTAGCAGGACATGAAAGTTTTGCAGCAGCAGAAGGTGCCATTGGTATTGCCAAATCGGCTAATAAAGTTAGAAAAGAACCATTAAAAGTTATTTTAAATGGTTTAGGAAAAGATGCTGCACAAATCATTTCTAGAGTAAATGGTTTTACTTATGTAAAAACAGAATTTGATTTCTTTACAGGTAAAGTAAATATTATAGAAGAAATAGCTTATTCTGATGGGGAAAGGTCAAAAGTTAGATGCTATGGCGCAAATGATGTTAGAGAAGGCGTAGCAATCATGCATTTAGAAGGAGTAGATGTTTCTATTACAGGAAATTCTACAAATCCAACTAGATTCCAACATCCAGTAGCAGGAACTTATAAAAAAGAATGCATCGAGCAAGGAAAGAAATACTTCTCTGTTGCTTCAGGTGGAGGAACAGGAAGAACACTTCATCCAGATAATATGGCAGCTGGACCTGCTTCTTATGGTATGACAGATACAATGGGAAGAATGCACTCAGATGCACAATTTGCTGGAAGTTCATCTGTACCAGCTCATGTTGAAATGATGGGATTGATTGGTATGGGAAATAACCCTATGGTTGGTGCAACAGTAGCTGTTGCAGTAGCTTGTGAAGAGTCTATGAAATAGAAAAAAACTAAATAAAAAAGAGCCTTAGGCTCTTTTTTTTGTGAAAAATGTTTTATGAAAACAAATAAACACTTCTTTACGATAAAAAAGGATAAGAAAACAAAGATACTCGATATAATCTAAACAAAAAAGAAAAAAGTAGATGGAGGAATGTAAAGAAGTATGGAAGAATTGCTAGACGTTTTAGATGAAAATGGAATAAAAACAGGAGAAATCTTACCAAGGAAGGAAATACATAAAAAAGGTTTATGGCACAGAGTCGTTGTGATTGCTATTATAAATGAGAAGAATGAAATTTTAATGCAACAGCGTTCTTTTCATAAAGATAAGCATGCAGGTATGTGGGATATTTCAGTTGCGGGGCATATTTCTACAAGCCAGGATGCTGTAGAAGCAGCTTTAAGAGAAATAAATGAAGAAGTAGGAATTAATATACCATATGCCATGGATATGAAAGACTTTAGATATATGTTTTCATATAGAAAAGAGCAAACCTTTTCAGAGGAATATATAGATAGACAATTTTTTGATTTTTTCATTTTCAGAAAAGAAGATTTAAGAATAGAAGATATAAAGGTACAAGAAAGTGAAGTAGAGCAAGTAAAATTAGTAAGTATTAGAGAATTAAATCAAATGCTAGAAAATGAAGAGGTAGTTGAAAGAGATGCCGTTTATAGGGAATTATTTCATTATTTGTTTAGAGTATAAAAATTAACGATTATACACTTTAATTTAGTAGAGAATACAGCCAGTCATATAATTGGAATAAATAGAGTATGAGAAAATTATTTCCATGTGTCCTTAGAAACGTAGTAGAAGAGAAAGATAAGAAAGAAATACAATAAAACTTTATAGATTTATAAAAATGGAAATTATTTACAAGATATGTAATAAAGTGTAAAATACATTTACATAGAAATATGTACCATATAACACGTAACAATGAGTGAATATGGTAAAAATAAAAACGTGCAAAAAATGGAGGAGAAAATAAAACGGATAATTAAATTATTAGTAACAACAGTTCTGTTAAGTGCACTTTTTGCAATAACAGTATTTGCAGAAGAAAGTAAAGCCCTTGAAATTCAAAAGGCAGATGAAAAAGTAATGTATGATTCAAGTACTTTTTATGAAAAATACACTACAGTAGATGGTTGGTGGGGTGATGATTTTGAGGTACCATATCAATGTCATGTGAAAATGCTTGTATGCGGACAGAATACAGGAGGCAAAATGACTGTGCAATGGAGAGTCAATAATGTTGACAATAAACCTGTTAGTGTAAATATGGATGGAAAAGCAATATCTTTAGATTTGGGTGTTGTACAAGCAGGTAAACACAAATTTGATATATGGACTAACGGATTTGTAATCGTTTCAATAATTCAATATTGATAATATTTTAATAGTTTATAGTATGCACGTTTTTGTTTTGGAGCACATGGAGTTTTTCTTCATGTGCATCTATATATAAATAATAAGGGGGAGAATATGAATAAAAAGAAATGGTTGATAATAGGTATTTTATTAGTTTTAGGGTGTATAATAGCAATATATGCATATCCTATATTACGTACAAAAATATTAGAACCAAAAGTAATGGAACTAGTAAGTAAGAATAATTCTTATACAAATTTTAGTTATATACAAAAGGCAACAGAGGAAAATGAACAAGATTTGTATATAAAAAGAAACGGAAATTATTATATAAGTTATGGACGTAAACATGATGAAGAAGCAGATATTGTATATTGGGGAGATTATTCTACAGGAGAGATAATTGCAATAAATAAGAAAGAAAAAATAGCTGTTATAGGAAATAAGGATACACTGACAGGTTTATCAGATTATTTAGAAGTATTCGTAAAATATTTTACAGATGAAAATTATAAAATAGAACATATAAAAGAAGATATAATAAATGGACAAGAGTGTTATCAGGTAAAATTAAAGAATATTGAGAAAAGAGATGAGCAATTAAAAATTTGGATTGGTAAACAAACTGGTGTTGTTAAAAAAATAGAACATACCTATGTAGAATATGGTCAAACAAAGACATATTCAGATAATGGTGTATATAATATTGAAATAAATAAGGTGACCAATAAAGAAGTAGAGAAACCTGATTTTTCAGATTACCAGATAATAAATGCTAAGGAGAGAGAATAAAGAAGATAGATTTCACTATCTTCTTTTCCTTGTGCAAATAAAAGAAATATGTTAAAATTTGTCATAGTTAGATAAAGAAGGAGAAGAAATATAAATGAAAATAGGAATTGATATAGATGGCGTTTTAACAAATGTAATACAATTTATGAGAGAAGCAGGAAGTTGTTATGCACGAAAAATAGGAAAAGGGAAGTTAATAGATGAAAATGCTCATGATATTTTAGATATGTTTGGATGGGATGAACAGACAACTATGCAATTTTGGGAAGAAAATATATTTGATTATGCAAAAAATTATCCAGTACAACCATTTGCCAAAGAAAGTATTGAGAAACTAAAACAGCAAGGGCATGAAATTTATATCATGACAGCACGTATTTTTTCTGAAAGATTAGACCAAAAAGGAATTCAAATGAGAAATACAGTTAAAGCATGGCTAAAGAAAAATCAAATTGCTTATGACCATATATTATTTACAAAGGGAAGTAAAGTACCATATTGCAAAGATTATAAAATAGAAGTTATGATAGAAGATACTCCTAAAAATATATATGAAATGAGTGAACAAATACCAGTTATTTGCATGGAAATGCCTTATAATAAACAGGTAGAAGGAAAACAAATAATAAGATGCCATGATTGGAAAGATGTATATACGGCGATACAATTATTCATGAAAAAAGAAAAATAAATCATATAGAAAGAAGTAAGAAGAAAACGATAAATACTTACTTCTTTTTTTGTCTTTTTGCATAAAAGATAAATACTTAAAAGTGCTGAAAAATAAGGAAAAATAGCATATCAAAAAAACAAGGAAAAATACGAACAAAAATTTGTTAAAAATATAAAAAAAGTATTGACAAAAGATAAAAAAGTATATAAAATAAGAACAATGAAACGAACAAAAGTTTTCAAAACAAGAATTTGTAAGGAGTGGTAAAAATGAATATATTAAAAAATAGAAATCAAGTTATAACATATACGGTTAATAAAGCGGTTAACCATGATTTATATATTAGTGTCCAAAATGGAGAAGTCGTTATTAATGCTCCTTGGTATACCACAAGTAATCAAATTCAAAAAGTAGTAGAAGAGAAAAAACAATGGATTTTACAAAAAATAAGAGAATATGAAGCTAATTGTGAAAAGAAAAAAGAATATATGAAAGCTAGAAAAGTGAAGGTATTAGGAAAAATATATGCTTTAAACATAGAATATAAAAATAAAACTGTACCTACCTTAGATATACAAGAAAATAACATTCAAATTGTACTTCCTAACCAATATAAAAAAATGGGAGACAAGGAAGAAATGGTAGCTCTTTTAATTGATAAAATGTATCAAATGATAGCTAAAAAAGAAATTGAAAAAGTAATGGAGAAAACCAGAATTTTATTAGGAATAGCACCAGAAGATTATGAGATTTTGAAAACAGAGGGTGTTTTAGCAAAGTGTGTAGATGGCAAAATTAGTATAAATACTATCATTGCTACTTATGATAGGAAAGTTATAGAATATGTGGTATTGCATGAATTCTGTCATTTAAAGTATAAGAATCATACCAAATCTTTCTATCAAATGATAGAAACTTATATGCCAGAATATAAACAGTATGTAGATGAGATTAGCCATTTAAAATATTAAAATAGAGGAGGATAAAAATATCCTCTTTTTTAGTTCAAAATGTGGATAATCGTGCATATAATAAAAAAGGAGGGATAAAAAGATGGATGGAGTTTATGAAACAACGATTAATACACCTATGGGACCTATTAATGGAAAAGTAACCTTAAAATCTAGTGGTAATGTTTTAAATGGTGTGATAGAGACTATGGGTATGAAAAATGCACTAACAGGTGGAAGAGTAAATGGGAATACTTGTAGCTTTTCAGGTTCTATGCAAAATAATATGTTAAATATTACTTATGATATTCATGCAGAATTAAGAGGCAATATTTTATATATTCATGCAAAGACCAATATGGGAGAATTCCAATTACAGGGTAAAAAAGTAGGATAAGAAAGAAAACACTTCATGACGAAGTGTTTTTTTAACGAATTATAATTTATGTTCTTCATAAAAGTGTTTTAAATCCTCTTTAACTTCAGGAGGAAGCAATGTTTTTTTAATACTACGGATGGCACCTTCTAAAGCATATAAGCGATGTATACAAGCAGAAGCATCTATGATTTGTATACGTAGCCACGCTTCTTTACTACCAATTTGTTTTAATTGTTCATAAGAAGTAATACCGACTTGTTCTAGTTGTTTGGCTACAATAGAACCTATATTTGGTAAATCAGATAAAGTATCCATTAAAAAAGCCCCCTTATTTTTTCTTTATTATAACACAAAAATGAAAAAGATACTGATATATTAAAACTGTATACATTATATATTAGATATTGAGTAATTTACATTCTTTAATATTAAAATTAGAAGAAGTATTTACAAAATCAGAATTAAAAGACTTTACGTTCTACAATATTTAAATTAATACATTTTTACAAATTACAGAAGGAAAAGAAAATGTAACATTTACATTCTACAATATTTAAATTAATACTATATCATAAAAATAAACATCTTTCAAGTATATGAAATTTACATTCTACATTATTTAAATTAATACTATGGAAAAATAGAACTTGCAAAAAAAGATAACAAATTTACATTCTAGTATATTTAAATTAAAAGATCTATTCCACTATGAAAAGTAGATGCTCCAGTTGTATTTACATTCTACAATATTTCATATATAAGTATTAATAAGTACATAAATATAAGGTGTCCTCTTGAAATACAAGTTGCTCATCAGAATAAGTATTCCAATCTTTTCCAGCAAAATTATCTAGATAAATATCAACATCCATATCTACCTTCTCAAATTTTCTATCGCAAAAATAATTTAGAGCTTCTATAATACAATAATAATTATCCAATGCTCTTTGGGAAAAAGAAGAAAATTTCTTTTCATATCCATAAGGAAAGTCCTTATGACGGGCATCTCTATAATAAGCAACTTTAGTTACTTCTTTACCAGAAGCCTTCTCATATTGTTCAATTTTGTATTTAATGGTTAGACCTATATTAGCATCAATTTTATTGGTCGCAATATGAGCAGTAAATATTTGTAGAGTATTTACACTATTAAAGACGAAGAAACCAACTGTAGCTACTATGATACATTTTTGTAAGAATACATTTAATGGTAATGTATTTAAGTAGATAAAAGAAATTCCAACAATGGCGCCAATAGACATTGCCATTCTTGGCTCAATGCTTGGTGATTGTAAAAAGAAGATAGGCAAGATACATACACCAAGTGCTAGTAAGACTAGTAGAATATATTGAAGGACACTTTTTGTTGAATCCTTAGAACAGGTGGATAAAATAGTAGATATCATGATAATAATAGGAAGTATACCATATGGCCATAAATTAAAAGTTTTCATGATAACTTCATCAATAATATAAGCTAAAAGATTGATAAAGTAAGACAAACTATAGGAAGAAAATTCATTGAAAATTCTAGATTGATTAGTTTGTAAAAGTAATTGAATAATATAGATAGCAATTACATTTATGAACAAACTAATTCCCCAAAAAACTAGTGAAAGGATGCTTTGCTTTATCAGTTCTTTTGTAGAGTGGTCATTCTTATCCAAAAACAAAAACAATAGTGTAAGAACCACAAAAATATTTGTACTACCTTGATAACAAAAAGTAGCTAAAATTACGAATAATAGTGCTTTACTATATTTGAAATTAGTTTGTGAGGTAAAGATTCTAGAGGCGAATACACAAAGAAGTACACTTAAACACATAACTGCGCACTCTGCATATAATAAATATTCTAATGACATAGCATTTAAAATAAGGATAGTACTACCCATCATAAGTAAGATATTTTTTAAATTAAAATCATATAAATGCAATTTATCTGTAGCTTGGTAAGTGGGATGTAGTTTTTCTAAAAGGGTTTTGTATAATAAAAAGATGGATACAGAAGTAATAAAAATGGCAAGTACTTCCATTCCTACAATGAAAACAGGATAACTTAAATGTAGAAATCCTGCTAGATAGGTAACTAGGGTAGAAATAAGCCTAGCATCACTTAAAAAGTAAATGGAGGGATAATTAAAATAACCTAAATCCATTAGATTATAAGTGTCAGAAGCAATATGCATTTGTAATAAAGGGCTACATACAATAATACAAAATACTAAGATAGAAAAATAAACAATTAGTTCATATTTTTTTTGCGTCAAAAAAATTTTTAACCTTTTCATATAAAATTCCCCTTTTTTTAAAGCATTTTATCATATATTTTGCATTTTTCAACATATTTAGTTATATTCCATTAAAAAGGAAGCAAAGATTTTTTATATTATAAGAAATTTTTATTTTTATGTAAAAAACAAAATTTAAATTTATCTATTTGAAGTATTGATAAAATGTATAGAATGCATTATAATCATAAACATAAAAAATTTAAGGAGGAAATAAAAATGTCTAGGGAAAACCGGAGACATCCTTATCATTGGGCATTGCCCATTTTACCATCTTATTACGATAAAGATGGGTACCCTGTCCCACCTTTAATTCGCAAGTGCGATACAAGGGGGTATTCTGTAAAGGGGATAAAAAAATCAAAAAGACATTTATAAAAAACGGAAAGCTCTGGCATGGTAACATGCTAGAGCTTTCCATTTTACTTTAGTAATATGAAGCAAAACAAAAAAACACGCCAATCGCCAATAAAATATAAAAGAAAAAATGCTTAGAGA